>NZ_JAYSBG010000251.1:0-5290 GCF_041915505.1 Rhodoblastus sp.
TCGTGGACGAAGCGGAACAATTGTCCGGCCTGGACGGGAATGGCGCCGGGCTTGGCTTCGCCATTCTGGGCGAAGGCCTCCTTGAAGGCGGAACGTTGCGGGGGCAGGGCGCTGACATCCTGATCGACAGCGCGGAAGCTGACGGCGATCTGGCCGTTTTCGATGAAAAGCGGATCGGCCTCGCTGTCTCCGCCGGCGCGGACCGCCCAAACTCGGAAGCTCATTCCCGGCAACCTGTTGAAAAAAATACGGTCGGGAGGATCCCGACCGTCAAGCTCTGTAATCGATTTCTGTTCGCGGCGAAAGCCGCGCCGATCATGAGTCCCGGCGAAGGGTCAGATCAGATATTGGCCGCCATTGGCCGAGATGGTCGACCCCGTGACGAAGCTGGCTTCGTCGGACACCAGGAACAGCACGGCGCGGGCGATTTCCTCCGGCTCGCCGAGACGGCCGACGGGGATATGCGGCAGGATCGACTTCTCGATGACCGCCGGATCGATCGCCTTGACCATTTCGGTGGCGATATAACCGGGGCAGATCGCGTTGACGGTGATGCCGGCGCGCGCGCCTTCCTGGGCGAGCGCCTTGACGAAGCCGAGATCGCCGGCCTTGGCCGCCGAATAATTGGCCTGGCCGGCCTGGCCCTTCTGTCCGTTGACCGAGGAAATGCAGACGACGCGGCCGAATTTACGGGCGCGCATGCCTTCCCACACCGGGCGGGTCACGTTGAACAGCGAGTTCAGATTGGTGTTGATGACCGCATACCATTGCTCTTTGGTCATCTTGTGGAAGAAGCCGTCGCGGGTGATGCCGGCATTGTTGACCAGCACTTCGACCGGGCCGAGATCGGCCTCGACCTTGGCGATTCCGGCGGCGGAGGCGTCATAGTCGGAGACGTCCCACTTGAAGACATGGATGCCGGTCTCGGCATTGAAGGCCTTGGCGGCTTCGTCATTGCCGGCGTAATTCGCCGCAACTGTGTAGCCAGCGGCCTTGAGCGCCTTGGAAATGGCCGCGCCAATGCCGCGCGTGCCGCCGGTGACGAGAGCGACTCGAGACATGTTTCCCCCTATCGATTTTTTAGAGTTGAGATGAAAAGGCGCCGGTCGTGGGAAACGAGCCGGCGCCGATGTTTGAAAAGGCTCAGCGCTCGACGGTGAGCGCGACGCCCATGCCGCCGCCGATGCACAAGGTGGCGAGGCCCTTCTTGGCGTCGCGCTTCAGCATTTCGTGCAGCAGGGTGACCAGCACGCGGGCGCCGGAGGCGCCGATCGGATGGCCGATGGCGATGGCGCCGCCATTGACATTGACCTTCGACGTATCCCAGCCCAGCTCCTTGTTGACCGAAATGGCCTGGGCGGCGAAGGCCTCGTTGGCCTCGATCAGGTCGAGGTCCTGGATGTTCCAGCCGGCCTTGGCCAGCGCCTTGCGCGAGGCCGGGATCGGGCCCGTGCCCATGATCGCCGGATCGACGCCGGCGGTCGCCCAGGAGGCGATGCGGGCGATCGGGGTCAGGCCGCGCTTGGCGGCTTCGGCGGCGGTCATCAGCACCACGGCGGCGGCGCCGTCATTGATGCCCGAGGCGTTGCCGGCGGTGACCGTGCCTTCCTTGCTGAAGGCCGGGCGCAGCTTGGCGAGGGCGTCATAGGTCACGCCGTCGCGGATGAATTCGTCGGTGTCGACGACCACGTCGCCCTTCTTGGTCTTGACGGTGAAGGGGAGGATCTCGTCCTTGAACTTGCCCGCCTTTTTGGCGGCTTCCGCCTTGTTCTGCGAGGCGGTGGCGAACTGGTCCTGGTCCTCGCGGGTGATCTGGAACTTCGTGGCGATGTTCTCGGCCGTCGTGCCCATGTGATAGCCATGGAACGCGTCGGTCAGGCCGTCGCGCAGCATGGTGTCGAGCACTTTCAGCTCGCCCATCTTTACGCCGTTGCGCAGGAAGGCGACATGGGGCGAGAGAGTCATGTTCTCGATGCCGCCGGCCACGATGACGCTGGCGTCGCCATTGTTGATCTGCTGGAGGCCGAGCGCCACGGCGCGCAGGCCGGAGCCGCAGAGCTGGTTCAGGCCCCAGGCGGTCTTGTCCTGCGGCACGCCGGCGTGGATGGCGGCCTGGCGGGCCGGGTTCTGGCCCTGGTTGGCCGAGAGCACCTGGCCGAGGATGACTTCATCGACATCCCCGGCTTCGACCTTCGCGCGCTCAAGAACGCCCTTGATGACATGGGCGCCCAGTTCCTGCGCCTGGACATTGGCGAAGCTGCCGCTGAAGGAGCCGACCGCGGTGCGGGCGGCGGAAACGATCACGACGTCGGTCGACATGCAAAATCCTCCGGAAGGTCGCCTGGCGCCCCGGGGGGCGATTTATGGGCAGGCGACTGGGCGGCTAGTTTGACCACTTCGGCGCGGGCGCGGTCAAGACGCCCGGCGCGCCAAAACATGCTCTTTTGGTTGTAGAGCCTTTGCCGGATATCAAGTATTGTTGAAGAAGACGCTTTGCCTTTGCGCCAACGAGGGCTATCGTCAGCGAGGCTGTCGGCGCGGAGGTGTTTCGGCGTCTGGCCAGGAGGGCTGTCCGGGCGCGATGTCGCGGCCGGGCGCGAAGAAGAAGCCCCCGGACGTGGGAATGGAAATGACCAGCGAGAAAAAACCCGTCACGATCAAGAAATATGCGAACCGGCGTCTCTACAACACCGGGGCCAGCGCCTATGTGACCCTGGACGATCTTGCCGAAATGGTGAAGCACGGCGAGGACTTCGTGGTCTATGACGCCAAGAGCGGCGATGACATCACCCGCTCGGTGCTCGCCCAGATCATCTTCGAACAGGAAGGCAAGACCGGGCAGAACCTGCTGCCGATCCGCTTCCTGCGGCAGCTGATCCGGTTCTACGGCGACAGCATGCAGATGTTCGTGCCGAGCTATCTCGAATTTTCCATCGAGCGCCTGACCAAGGACAGCCAGAAGTTCCGCGAGCAGTTCGAAGCGGCGATGAGCGCCAATCCGCTCGCCAATCCGACCCGGCAGATCTTCCAGTCGATGGAGGAGCAGGCGCGCAAGAACATGGCCATGTTTCACGAGGCCTTCGACATGTTCTCCCCCTTCACCGCCGCAACCGGAGAATCCGGCAAGGCCGCGCCGCCGGCGCAATCCGCCGACGAGCTGAACGAAATGCGCGCGCAGCTCGCGGAAATGCAGAAACGCATAGACAGTCTTGTGAAAAAGGACTGATTTGGAGGGGGCTGACGCGCGGGCGGCGCTCGCTCAGGCCACCGCGCAGGCGCCGCCGCCCAGATCCGCCGGCGCCACCCGCGCGGCGGCGAAATAATCGCCCTGCAGATATTCCACGCCCCAGTCGCGCAGGATTCGCGCCGCCTCGCCGTCCTCGACCCATTCCGCCACGATCGGAAGGCCGATATGGCGCGCCAGGTCGATCAGCGTGCGGACGAAAAAGCGGTCGTCGGCCGAACGCGACAGATTCTGCACGAAGGCGCCGTCGATCTTCACCAGATCGATGTTCAGGCGGCGGAGATTCTTGAACGAGGTGTGGCCGGAGCCGAAATCGTCCATCGCCACCCGAGTTCCGAATTGCTTGAGCGCGGCGACCGCCTGCGAGGTCGCCTCGACGTCCTCGATCACGCAGGTCTCGGTGATTTCGACCGTCAGGCGACGCGCCAGTTCCGGGCGGGCGCCGAGCAAAGCGCGGAAGCGGGACATGAAATCGGGCTCGTGCAAGGTCTGGCCCGACATATTGACCGCGATGCGCATGTCCGGCTGCTCGATCAGTTTCTTGATCGCGAGATCGAGCACGCGCTGGTCGATCATCTGGATCAGGCCGGATTTTTCCGCCGTCGGCAGCACGGCGGCGGGCGCGGCCAGCGTGCCGTCCATCCGCCGCAGCCGCATCAGGGCCTCGAACATGACCGGTTCGCCGCTCTGCGCCGAGACGATCGGCTGCAGCGCGATCACGATACGGTCGCCGTTCAGCGCGCCGACGATTTCGTCGGAGATTTTCAGCGCGCGCATCCGCGCGTCCTCGCGCGCCAGCGAGGGCTCATAGGCGATGAAACGCGACGCGCCCGGTTGCCGGGCGAGATCGAGCGCTTCCTCGGCGTGCTGGAACAGAATATGCGGGGCGCGGCCGTTGCGCGGCGCCACCACGCCGCCGATGCGCAGCGACAAAGGCACCGGGCCGCCGCTGGTCTCGAACGGCGCGGCGGCTGCGATCTCGATGAAACGCTCGGCCGCCGCCGACATTTCGCCGGCGTCGCAATTTTCGAGCACCACAGCGAATTTATTGCCGGCATAGCGCGCCAGCAGGTCGCGCTCGCGGCAACTGGCGCGCAATCTTTTCGCCAGGCCGGCGATCACCTGGTCGGCGACGTCATAGCCATAGGTCCGGTTCAGGACGAAGAGATTGTCCACGCCGATCAGCAAGGCGGCGAAGGACTGCTTCCGCCGGGCGGCCTGTTCGTAGAAATTGGCGCATAGTTCGAGCAGGCAGGCGCGATTGAGCGCGCCGGTCAGCGGATCGAACCGCGAGCGCAGCGCAAGCTGGCGCTCCTGCTTGTAGCGGTCGGTGATGACCCGGACCAGGCCATGGGCGCGGGCCGGCTTGCCGTCCGGGCCGGCGAACCAGCGGCCGGTGTCCTCGACCCAGATCGTGGCCTCGCGCGGGCCGTCCGGCGGGGTCAGGCCATAGCAGATCTGGAACGGGACGCCCATGCCTTCGTCGGCGGCGGCGGAGCGGGAAATGGCCTCGAAACGGGAGCTTTCACTGTCGTTGGACAGCCATTCCGCAAAGGCGCGGCCGGTCTGGATCGCCGTCATGGCCTTGACGCCCAATACGGCGCCGGCATTCGGACCCCATTGGATGCGGTCGGTATGCAGATCCCAGTCGTAGACGGTCTGGCCGATCGAATCGAGAATGGAGCGCGGATCGGGCGCGACGGGCGCGTCCGGCTTCAGCCGGGCGAGGGCGGAGCGGACCATGAGCGAGCGCGGGGCGGAGGAGGGCGGATTGTAAAGCTCCGGCCCAACCGGCGGTTGCGCCGGCAGTCCGGCCGGAGCCTCGCCGCGTCGGTCGTCCGGCCGCGCCTCGTCGACGCCGCCCGCGCCTTCGCGGCGGGAGACAATCCTCAGAGAGCGGGACGGCAGATAGCCAAGTTGCACGTTTTCAGGTCCAGACCGATGGAATCGTGGATTTGACGATGATTGCGGCGCGTTAATTCAAAGTGTAGCCGAACGTGGATTTTAAAAGCGATTCTTGCGTTCCCGCAATATCGTAAAAACTTC
>NZ_JAYSBG010000252.1:0-5240 GCF_041915505.1 Rhodoblastus sp.
CCGCGTCCTCCGCAGCCCGGAATGGGTTGCGGAGCGGGCGGAAACTGGACATTCGCAACAGCGAAGTCAAGTCGGCCGATGGCGCCGGGTCGCTTGCGTCAGAATTTCAGCGCCTTGACCCGTTTCACCCCGGGCAGGGCGCGGGTCTGCGCGAAAACCGGCGCAGGAACCCCGCCGTCGATCCCGACCAAAGCGATGGCCGAGCCGCCTTCGGCGTCGCGGCCGAGCGCGAAGGTCGCGATATTCACGCCCGCCTCGCCGAGCAGCGTGGCGAAGCGGCCGATGAAGCCGGGCTTGTCCTCATTGGAGACATAGATCATCGCCGGCGCGAATTCGGTCTCCGCCCGAATCCCGGCGATTTCGACGATGCGCGGCTTGCCGTCGTTGAAGACGGCGCCCGACAGCCCGAAAGAATCGCCTTCCGTCTCCACCGCGAGGGTGATCAGCGAGTCATAATCGCCCTCCGCCGCGCGCAAAACCTCGTCGATGACAATGCCGCGCTCCTTGGCCACCACGGGCGCGGAGACGACATTCACATCCGCCAGCATCGGGCGCAGGAAACCGGCCAGCGCCGCCGCTGTCAGCGCCTTGGTCTTGAGCTCGCCGACATGGCCCTCATAGGTGATGACGAGCTTTTTCACCCCGGCCTCGGTCAATTGCCCGGCGAAGGAGCCGAGCTTTTCCGCAAGGGCGATGAAAGGCTTGAGGCGCGGGGCCTCTTCGGCGGTGATCGAGGGGAAGTTCACGGCGTTGGAAATGGCGCCGCGCGTCAGATAGTCGGACATTTGCTCGGCGACCTGCAAAGCGACATTCTCCTGCGCCTCGCTGGTCGCGGCGCCGAGATGCGGCGTGCAGACGACATTGGGATGGCCGAACAAGGGATTGGCCACCGCCGGCTCTTCCACGAAAACGTCGAAGGCGGCGCCGGCGACATGGCCGGACTCGAGCGCGGCGCGCAAGGCGGCCTCATCCGCTAGCCCGCCGCGCGCGCAATTGATGACCCGCACGCCCTTCTTGGCCTTGGCGAGATTTTCTGCGGAGAGGATGTTCTTGGTCTGCGCCGTCATCGGCGTGTGCAGGGTGATGAAATCGGCGCGGGCGAGCAATTCGGGAAGCTCGACCTTTTCCACGCCGAGATGTTCCGCGCGCTCCGGCGACAGGAAAGGATCGAAGGCGATCACCCGCATCTTCAGGCCGATGGCGCGGTCGGCGACGATCGCGCCAATATTGCCGCAGCCGATGATCCCCAGCGTCTTGCCGGTGATCTCGACGCCCATGAAGCGGTTCTTCTCCCATTTCCCGGCCTGGGTCGAGGCGTCCGCCGCCGGAATCTGCCGCGCCAAAGCGAACATCATGGCGATGGCGTGCTCCGCCGTGGTGATGGAATTGCCGAACGGCGTATTCATCACGATCACGCCGCGCGCCGTGGCGGCGGGAATATCGACATTGTCCACGCCGATGCCGGCGCGCCCGATCACGCGCAGCCGCGCGGCGTTTTCGAGAATTTTCGCGCTGACCTTGGTCGCCGAGCGGATGGCCAGGCCGTCATAATCGCCGATGATCGCGGCGAGCTTGTCCTTGTCCTTGCCGAGCGCCGGCTGAAAATCCACCTCGACGCCGCGCTCCTTGAAAATAGCCAGAGCAGCGGGCGACAAGGCGTCCGAAATGAGCACGCGAGGCGCCATTTTATTCCCTCCCAGGATGGGCGCGGGCTGTTTTGGCGCCCGTCGTCCCGAAAATTTTTGGAAATGTGACGCTCTGGCCGCCCGCCGCGATTTTGGCTGTTCGGGCGGCCCGGAGCTTTCTTTGGCAGGCTTTAGGCGGCGGCCAGTTCGGCCTTGGCTTCGGCGAAGGCCCAGTCGAGCCATTGCGTCAGCAGCGCGACATCGGAGGCTTCGACGGTCGCGCCGCACCAGATGCGCAAGCCGGGCGGGGCGTCGCGATAGGCGCCGAGGTCATAGCCGGCCTTTTCCTTCTCGACCAGCGAGGCGAGCTTTTTCGCGAAAGCGGCCTGCGCTTCGGCCGGCAGCGCCGTCACGGCCGGATCGACCACCTTCAGGCAGACCGAGGTGTTGGAGCGGATCGGCTCCGCCTTGGCGAGGAACCCGGCCCAGCCGCTTTTCGCGACCCAATCGGCCAGCACCTTGGCGTTGGCGTCGGCGCGGGCGATCAGCCCGTCGAGGCCGCCGACGCTTTTCCCCCAGAGCAAAGCGTCGATGTAATCCTCGACGCAGAGCATCGAGGGCGTGTTGATGGTGTCACCCTCGAAAATGCCTTCGATCAGCTTGCCGCCCTTGGTCATGCGGAAGATTTTCGGCAGCGGCCAGGCGGGGACATGGCTTTCCAGCCGCTCCACGGCGCGGGGCGAGAGGATCAGCATGCCATGGGCGCCTTCGCCGCCCAGCGCCTTCTGCCAGGAGAAGGTCACGACGTCGAGCTTGGGCCAATCGAGTTTTTGCGCGAAAGCGGCGGAAGTGGCGTCGGCGATGGTCAGGCCCTTGCGGTCGGGCGCGATCCAGTCGCCGTCCGGCACGCACACGCCGGAGGTGGTGCCGTTCCAGGTGAAGATCACGTCATGGTCGAAATCGACCGAGGACAGATCGACGATTTCGCCATAGCCCGCCTTGAGGATGCGCGCATCCTTCAATTTCAACTGCTTGACGATATCGGTCACCCAGCCCTCGCCAAAACTTTCCCAGGCCAGGGCGTCGACCGGGCGCGGGCCGAGCAGCGACCACATCGCCATTTCGACGGCGCCGGTGTCGGAGGCCGGCACGATCCCAATCCGGTAATCGGCGGGAACCTGCAGCACGTCGCGGGTCAGTTCGATGGCCTGTTTCAGCTTGGCCTTGCCGATCTTGGCGCGATGCGAGCGGCCGAGCGGCGCGTCTTTCAGCGCATCGAGCGACCAACCAGGGCGCTTGGCGCAGGGGCCGGACGAGAAATTCGGGTTTTTCGGCAGTTCGGCGGGCTTTTGCGTCATTCCATCCTCCCAGATGGGCGTCTCGCATTGGGGCGAGATGTCCCGATCCGGCGATACGCCTGTGTCGGGGCAGGGTCAAGGGCGGCAAAAGGCCGCTGGCGGCGCCATCGAACGAGGCCGGGGATGGCCTCGCCGCCATTTCCGACTAAAGTCCAGCCAGAGGCGCCGACCCAAGGAATCGAGATGAGCGACCCCCGTCAACTTGAGATGACCGTCCTGATGACGCCTGACATGGCCAATTTTTCCGGCAAGGTGCATGGCGGCGCCTTGCTCAATCTGCTCGACCGGGTCGCCTTTTCCTGCGCGTCGCGCTTTTCCGGGCGCTATGCGGTGACGCTTTCGGTCGATCAGGTCACGTTCAAGGAGCCGATCCATGTCGGCGAGCTGGTGACGTTCCGCGCCAGCGTCAATCATGCCGGCCGCACCTCGATGGAGATCGGCATCCGTGTCGAGGCCGAGGATATCCGCAAGGGCACGCGACGGCACACCAATTCCTGCTATTTCACCATGGTCGCGGTGGACGATGACGCCCGCCCGGCGCGGGTCCCGGACCTGAAGGTCGAAACGCCCATCGAGGAAAGACGCAATCGCGCCGCCGAATTGCGACGGACGCTGCGCCGGCAGATCGCCGAGCAATTGGAAAAGACCACCGCGCCGACCGACCATTCCGCCTGAACAATCAGCGCGCGGCGAAAGCCGTGGCGGCCCGGCCCGCTGCGCGGCCAAGCGCGATACAGACGGTTAGCAGATAGCCGCCGGTCGGCGCCTCCCAGTCCAGCATTTCGCCGGCGAGGAACAGGCCGGGCCGCTCTTTCGCCATCAGGGTTTCGTCCACGGCGTCCCAGCGCACGCCGCCGGCGGTGGAGATGGCGCGCTCCAGCCCGGCGACGCCGGTCACGCGCAGCGGAACGGCTTTGATCCGCGCCGCACGGGTTTCGGGCGTTTCCGGCAGGGAGCCGCTCTCGCGCAGCAAGGCGATGGCGACGGGCGAAAGATGCGCCGCCTTGCGCAACATATTGGACAGGCTTTGCTTGCCGAAGGGCCGCGCGAGTCTTTTTGCGAGATCCGCCTCGGTTGCGTCGGGCCGCAGATCGAGCGCAATTTCGACACCATGTTCGCCCAGGCCCTCGCGAATCGCGCCCGAGAGGGCGTAGACCCCGCCGCCCTCAAGCCCGCGCCGGGTAACCATTGCTTCGCCGCGCGCGGTTCGGCCGTCAAAATGCAGCGCGATATTTTTCAGCGGCTGGCCTTCGAATTTTTCCCAGAAATGCGTGGACCAGTCGATCAACAGACCGCAATTGGCCGGCCGCAGCGGGCTGGAGGGCAATCCGGCCGCCGCCAGCGGCGCGACCCAGCCTCCGTCGGCGCCGAGGCGCGGCCAGGACGCGCCGCCCAGAGCCAGAACCGTCACATCGGTTTCGACGCGCAACGGGCCGTCGGGCGTGGCGAATAGAGCGGCGCGCCCGTCAAAGCCGCGAAATTCATGGCGCAAAGCGATGCGGACGCCAAGCGCGTCGAGCCGCCGCAGCCAGGCGCGCAGCAGCGGCGAGGCCTTGAACGCCTTGGGAAAGACCCGCCCGCTGGAGCCGACAAAAGTCTCCTGGCCAAGGCCGGCGCACCAGTCGCGCAAATCCTGCGGCCCGAAAGCGTCGAGAAAGGGCCTCAGACGTTCCGCCGCTGCGCCGTAACGGGTGAGGAAGCGGGAATAATCCTCGCTGTGGGTGAGGTTGAGCCCGCCGCGCCCGGCCATCAGCAATTTGCGCGCCGGGCTGGCCATGCGCTCGAACAGTGTCACGTTCAGTCCGGCTTCGGCCAGAATTTCGGCGGCGGCGAGGCCGGCAGGGCCCGCGCCGATGATTGCGGCTGTCTTCTTCATGCGCAGGCTTTACAAAAAATCCCCGAGCCGTGCTATTGCCGCGGTCATGACGACGAAAATTCAGATCGTGGTGGACGAGGATGGCGCGGGCGCGCGTCTCGACCATTATCTCGCCGCCCGCCCCGAGCTGGTCGAGGCCAGCCTTTCCCGCACGCGCGTCAAAGGGCTGATCGAGAGCGGGCTGATCTGGCTCGATGAAGCGCCCGCCTTGCAGGCCAAGACCAAATTGCGCGCCGGCCAGATCGTCGAGATCGACGTGCCCGAAGCCGCGCCGGCCGAGCCCAAGGGCGAGCGCATTCCGCTCGACATCGTGTTCGAGGACGATTTTCTGGTGGTGCTCGACAAGCCGGCGGGGCTGGTGGTCCATCCCGGCGCGGGCCA
>NZ_JAYSBG010000253.1:0-5230 GCF_041915505.1 Rhodoblastus sp.
TCTCGGAGCGTTATCTTCTGCCCGGAGAGACCCAGGATGTCGCGATCCTGTTCGTGCCGTCGGAATCCTTGTTCGCCGAATTGCACGAACATTTCGACGATGTGATCCAGAAAGCCCATCGCGCGCGCGTCCTGATCGTGTCGCCCTCGCTGCTGCTGATGGCGATCCAGGTGCTGCAGGCTCTGGTCCGCGACGCGCTGGTGCGCGACCAGGCCCATGTCATCCAGGCGGAGACGCGGCGGCTGGTCGAGGATGTCCTGCGGCTGCGCCAGCGCGTCCTGAAGCTGGAGACGCATTTCCGCCAGTCGCAGGAAGATGTCTCGGCGATCCTGACCTCGTCCGAGAAGATCGCTCGTATGGGCGAACGCATCGACCGGATCGATTTTTCCGGCGACAAGCCGGACCTGTTCGAAGCGGCGCAATAAGGCCGCGCGGCCCGCCGCTCAGTCCTTCGCGCCGGCGCCTTCGTCTTCGAGCAGCCCCTGCCGCAAGGCGAGGCGGACCAGTTCGATATCCGAATGGACGCCGAGTTTGCTCCTGATCTGATAGCGCGTATTGGCGATGGTCTTGGCGCTGACATGCAGCACCTCCGCGATCTCGCCGGTCTCCTTGCCCATCAGCAACAGCCGCAGGATCTCGAATTCTCGCGGGGTCAGGCTATCGAGCGCATTTTGCCGTTCGGCGGCCCAATCCTGCGCCAGCTCATGGTCAATGTCCGGGCTGAACGCGATCCGGCCCTTCAACACATCATGGACGGCGGCGAGCAAGACATCCGGAGAGGAGCTTTTGGTGACATAACCGCGCGCTCCCGCGCGGATCGCCTGCCGTGCGTGGACAGCGCTCAAATGCATGGTGAAGACGAGAATGCGGGCGTCCGGGTCCCATTGCCGGATGCGCTTGATCGCCTCGACGCCGCCGACGCCCGACATCGACAGATCCATAATGACCAGATCGGGCCGCGCGCTCTTGTAAAGCCGGTAAGCCTCGGCGCCGTCGGCGGCCTCGGCGACGACGCTCAGGCCGCGCTGCTTTTGCAACAGAGCGCGATAGCCCTCGCGGACTATGGCGTGGTCGTCGACCAGCAGGATCGCCACGTCGCCCCCGTTCATCTCATGCCCTCCGTTTCGCTCTGAGCCTGCGGCGCGGGAACCGCGACGCGCAGGATCAGTCCGGTCGGATGGCGCGCCTCATAATCCATCTGTCCGCCGAGGGCCGCGACCCTTTCCCTGATGCCGACAAGGCCGAGCCCCTCGCCGGGCTCCAGACTTGCCGGACTGGCCTTGCCGTCATCGCTCACGGTCAATTCGATTTCATCCGCGCCGGAGCCGGGCCGCCGGGCGAGAGACAGCGTAATCGTCGCGGCGTCGGCATGTTTGGCGGCATTGGTGAGCGCTTCCTGCGCGATGCGGTAAAGATTGCCGCTGAGGAACGGCGGCAGACCGTCGAAATCGCCCGTCGCCGCGAAAATGAACTGGGCGCCGCCGCGTCGCCGCCAGCCGGCGACCAGCCGCTCCAGCCCTGCCGCGAGCCCAAGCTCGTCCAGATCGGGCGGCCGCAACTGGCTGAGCGCGCCGCGCAGCGCCCCCATCATATTCGCGCTGGTGCGGGCGATCGTCTCGCATTCGGGCACGAGCGCCGGACAATCCTCCCGCGCCGTCTGGGCGAGCGAAGCCGCATTGGCCCCGATGGCGGCGAGACATTGGCCGAATTCGTCGTGCAGGTCGCGCGCCAGACGCCGCCGCTCCTCTTCCTGCACGGCGATCAGCCTTCGGGTCAATTCGCGCCGCTCAGCGAGCGTCGTCTCCAGTTTCGCGGCGAAGGCGTTGAAGACCGTTCCGACCTCGGTCAGTTCGGCAAGATCGAAGGCGGGCAGGCGCGCGGAAAGATCGTCGGCGGCGAGCTTTTCCAGAGCGCGGCTGATCGCCCGGGTCGGCCGCAGCGCCCGCGCCAGAGCGGCATAGACCAGCAGGCAAAGCGCCAGCAAAGTCGCCGCCATCAGCCCGAGAAACCGGCTCGCCTCGCGCCAGACCTGCTCGATCCGGCTCCTGGGATCGTAAGAGGCGGCCGCCGCGCCCATCGTCCGGCCCTCGAAGGCAATCGGACGCCGCGCTTCGGCGCCGGGATCGAACAGCGAGCGATAAAGCCAGCCGAAGGCCTCGGGCGCCTCGCCCGGAGTGCGCCCGCCGCACAGGCTTTGCCGCGCCTCGTCCTGTTCGTCGCGATAGGCGATGCACAGCCCCGGCGCCATCAGCGGCGTGGCGATCCGCTGCAAATCGGGAAAATCGTCGCGCGCGGGCTTCACCCAATGCGCCTGCGCCAGTTGCAAGGCGAGATCGCGCGCCACGACCTCGGCCGCCGCCGAAAGCCGCGCACGCGCCGCGCGTTCGCTGTCGAAAAGCAGGTAGAAAAAGGCCGCGACGAAGCAGAACGCGGCTATGGCCGCCACGCGCAGGGCCAGACGCAGCTTGAGGTCGATTTTCCGTGACAGTCGCATCGCAGCCGCGCCGTGAACGCCGGCATTAAGCGCCAGAACCGACCCGCTGGAAAGCGCGCCGCCGAAAATCGGGAAATTTGCCCGGTCCCCGTCGGGCGCCTCGCCGTTTCGCGCCCTGCGCCGGCGTGGAACGCTGCCAGCGCCTTATCACCGACCGGCAGAAAGACCAGACCATGCGCTCCGTCTCGATCCTCGCCGCCGCCTTGGCGTGCTGCCTTTCGGCGCCCACCCGGCTTTGCGCGAAAGCGCCGGCGCCGCGCGCGACCATCGCCATCCTCGATCTCGATTATGCCGACAGTTCGGGAGAGGTCGAAGATCAAAGAGCAGCTCACGCCAGGCGGCTGCGCGACTTCGTGGAGGCCTTGGGCCGCGATCTTACCGCTCAGGGCGAGTATCGCCTGGTCGCGCTGACCTGCGAGGCGAAGCCTTGCGCCAGCAGCGACGCGCCCGCCGATATCCAGCGCGCCGCGCGCGCGGCTGGCGCGCGTTTCGTCGTCACGGGCGGCGTCCACAAAATGAGCACGCTGGTGCAATGGGCCAAGATCACCATCGCCGATATGGAGCGCGACCGCGTCGTCCTCGACCGCCTGCTCACTTTTCGCAACGACAGCGACGAATCCTGGCGCCGGGCCGAACATTTCGTCGCGCAGGACATCACCAGCGCCCTGGCCTCCGCGCTGGACTGGAAGCCGCCGGTCAAGCTTGCTGTCTTCCCGTTCGAGCTCGAGGATTTCAGCGGCGGCGGCGGAATCATTCCCGAGAGCCCCGAGGACGCCGAACAATTGCGGCGCGCCACCGAGACCGTGCGCAATCTGATCGCCCGGTCCGGGCGCTTCGAGCTGGCAGAGGTCGATCAGACCACGGACCCAAACGCCACGGCGCGCGAGCTGCGCAAATGCGACGGCTGCGACGCCGCGATCGCCAAAAGCCTCGGCGCCGATCAATCGCTCGTCGGCATCGTCACCCGCATCACCCGGACCGATTACGCCGTGACTTTTCGCCTGCGCGACGCGCGAACCGGGGAAATGGTGTCGGTCGGCCAGACCGACCTGCGCATCGGCGCCAATTATTCATGGCCGCGCGGCGCCGCCTGGCTGATGGAGCATCGGCTGCTGGCGCCCCAAAACCCCTAAGACCGAGCGTGATCAGAGATCAGTCCGGCTCCTGAGCGCGGCGGCCAAAGTGCCTTCGTCGAGATAATCCAGCTCGCCGCCGACCGGCACGCCATGGGCGAGGCGGGTGCATTTGACCGCGAAGGGGGCGAGCAATTCGGTGATGTAATGGGCGGTGGTCTGGCCGTCGACCGTGGCGTTGACCGCCAGAATGACTTCCCGCACGCCGCCTTCCGCCACCCGCCCAACCAGCTTGCCGATCGTGAGATCGTCCGGGCCGATGCCGTCGAGCGGCGACAAAGCGCCGCCGAGCACATGGTAGCGCGCGCTGAGAACCCCGGCGCGCTCCAGGGCCCAGAGATCGCCCACCGTCTCCACCACCAGGATCACGCTGGAATCGCGGCGCGGGTCGGCGCAAATGCTGCACGGATCGGTGGTGTCGACATTGCCGCAGACCGAGCAGGTCACGATCTTGTCCCTGGCCGCGCGCATGGCGTCCGCCAGCGGGCCCAGCAATTCCTCGCGCTTGCGGATGAGATGCAGCGCCGCGCGGCGGGCCGAACGCGGCCCAAGCCCCGGCAGGCGCGCCAGCAATTGAATCAGCCGCTCGATTTCCGGCCCGGCGATGCGCTCGGCCATGTCGCTCCCTTAACGTGAGCCAGAATCTTCTATTCCGTCATTGCGAGCGGAGCGAAGCAATCCACCTGTCGGCCGGGCGCAACTCGCGGCGCGGCATGGATTGCTTCGTCGCCTTCGGCTCCTCGCAATGACGGGCGGCGCAGGCCCCGGCCCCTCGAATGCCGCCGTGACCAGGCCGCGATCAGAACGGCAGTTTCATGCCCGGCGGCAGGCCGAGGCCGGCGGTCATGCTTTTCATCTTCTCTTCCAGCAGGCCCTCGGCCTTGCGGCGCGCGTCGGCATGGGCGGCGACGATCAGGTCCTCCAGGATCTCCTTTTCCTCCGCCTTGAGCAGCGAAGGATCGAGCGACAGGCCCTGCAGCGCTCCCTTGGCGGTCAGCGTCACCTTGACCAGGCCGCCGCCGGCGACGCCCTCGACCGTGATATTGTCCAGCTCGGCCTGCATTTCGGCCATTTTGGCCTGCATGGCGCCGGCCTTTTTCATCAAGCCCATGATGTCCATTCAGAAATCCTCGTCTTCGGCATCATCGATATAGGCGACATCCTCGGCGGCCGCCACATCGGGCGCGGCCGCGCGCTCCAGCGATGCGTCGGCGCCTCCCGCCACAGGCTCCGCCTCGCCGCCGCGCACGGCGACGATGGTCGCGCCCGGAAATTGCTCCAGCGCCGCGCGCACCAAAGGATGCGCCTGCACGCCGACGCGCCGCTCGTTCTCCTTCGCCTCGGCCTGTTCCAGCAAAGTCGGCGCACCGGACGCGGAGGACAGCGCCACCATCCAGCGCTGGCCGGTCCAATCCTGCAATTTGCGGGTCAGATGGGCGGCGAGGCCCGGCGCGCCGCCGGGCGCGAGGGAAAATTCCAGCACGCCGGCTTCGAAACGCACCAGCCGCACGTCGCGTTCGAGCGCCGTCTTGACCTGGATGTCGCGCTTTTCCGCCGCCAGCGCGACCAGTTCGGCGAAAGTCTTGACCGCGAGGACCGGCGC
>NZ_JAYSBG010000254.1:0-5223 GCF_041915505.1 Rhodoblastus sp.
AGCGGCGCCATCGGCCGCCAGCGCAAGATCCTCGATCTTGAACCCACCGCCTTCCGCCGCGATCTCGCCCGCGCCCGCACCTTCGGCTTTCTTTCGGACGTCAAGCGCCTCGTCGCCGCCGGTTTCGCGCTCGGCGCCTCGCTCGACAATTCGGTCGGCATCGAGGACGACCGCGTGCTCAATCCCGAAGGGCTGCGCTATTCGGACGAATTCGTCCGTCACAAAATGCTGGACGCGGTTGGCGACCTCGCCCTCGCCGGGGCGCCCCTGATCGGCGAATACCGTTCCTATTGCGGCGGCCATAAGCTGAACGTGGCCATTCTCGCGGCCCTGTTTTCCGATCGCACGGCCTATCGCTTCGTCGACGCCGCGCCGGCCCCGCGCGAAGGCGTTCGCGCCGATCTCGGCCTGGTCGCCGCGCCGGTGTTCATGCCGGAACGCAACTGAGCGAAAAAGCTCGGTTTTTCAAACGACTGTCGATCTTGTCGCCCCTTGCGGATCCTTGCGAGGGGCGTTCAAGTCTTAAAAATGCCGTAAAAAATCGCTTTTGCTTTTGCGCGCGCGGCGCTATGCGCGTGGCAGGCGGCGCGCCGGGCCCGGCTCCAGGGACCGGTCCAGGGGATTGGTCCGAAGGTTCGGCTCAGGGCGTTTCCGTCGAAGATTTAAGCGAACTCATCCGGGCCGTCGGCGCGCCCGCCTCACAACGAGCGTGTTGAATGACCTTTATCAAAGCCAAAGGCCTCAAGACATTTGGCGTCGCCCTTCTGGCGAGCGGCGCCTCGCTGGGGTTCGCCTCGTCGGCCTATTGTTTTTCGCTGGAGGATCTCAATCCTTTTTCGAACAATAAATATGAGATGAAGGTCGATCCCAACGTCCCGGCGGATCGCTACTACAATGAAGGCCTCGCCAAGATCGACAAGCACGATTACGAGAGCGCGGCCAAGGACTTCGCGACGCTCCAGAAGCAATATCCGTTCAGCGAATGGACGCGCAAGGCGCTGGTCATGGAGGTTTACTCCAATTACCTCGCCGGCTCCTATGTCGAGGCCTCGACGGCGGCCGATCGCTTCAACACGCTCTATCCCAATTCGCCCGACGCGGCTTACGTCAATTATCTGGCGGGCCAGGCCATGTACGGCGAAATGCCGGATGTTCAGCGCGATCAGGACCGCATGATCAAGGCGCTGAAATATTACCAGACCATCGTCGACAAATATCCGAAGTCCCAATATGCGGACGATTCGCGCTACAAGATCCAGATCTGCCGCGACCAGCTCGCCGGCCACGAGCTGGAGGTCGGCCGCTATTATCTGAAGCGCAAGAATTACACGGCCGCGATCAACCGTTTCCGCGAGGTGCTGTTCAAATACCAGACCACGCGCGAGGCCGAGGAGGCGCTCGAGCGCCTGACGGAGGCCTATCTCGCCATCGGCCTCACCAGCGAGGCCGAGACCGCCGCCGCGGTTCTGGGCGCCAATTATCCCAATTCGCAATGGTACAAGGACGCCTTCGAGCGTCTGCGCGCCGACGGACTGACGCCGCAGGAACATGAGGGCTCATGGATTTCCAAGGCGTTCAAGGGCGTCGGATTGAGCTGAGCGCCATTTCCGTCTATTCCTTCTGAGGAAGTCGAGGCGGGGTTCATGCTGGTCCAGCTCGCGATTCGCGACATCGTCCTGATCGACCGGCTGGAGCTCGACATTGGCCCCGGCCTGACCGTGCTTACCGGCGAGACCGGCGCCGGCAAATCCATCCTGCTTGATGCGTTTTCCCTCGCGCTTGGCGGGCGCGGCGATGGCGGGCTGGTGCGCTCCGGCCAGCCGCAGGGACAGGTGGTCGCCGTGTTCGATCCGCCGCCGGACCATCCCGCGCGCCTCGCCGCCGCCGAACAGGAGCTCGCCGTCGAGGGCGACCTGATTCTCCGTCGCATGCAGATGGCCGACGGCCGCAGCCGCGCCTTCGTCAACGACCAGCCGGTCAGCGTCCAGGCTTTGCGCGCCATTGGCGAGAAACTGGTCGAAATCCACGGCCAGCACGACGACCGCGCTCTGGTCGATCCCAATGTCCATCGCGCCTTGCTCGACGCCTTTGGCGGCCATGGCGCGCTGCTGACGGCGACGCGCGACGCGCATAACGCGCTGCGGGCGGCGGAAAAGGCCTTGCGCGACGAGCAGGCCGCCGTCGAGGCGGCGCGCAAGGAGGCCGATTATCTCGGCCACGCTTATGCGGAATTGTCCAAGCTCGCCCCGCAGTCCGGCGAGGAAGAGGCGCTCTCGGCCCAGCGCACGGCGATGATGCAGGCGGAAAAGGTCGTCGGCGACCTGCGCGACGCGCAGGACAGCGTTTCCGGCGACGGCTCGCCGCTCTCCACGCTCTCGGCGGCGCTGCGCCGGCTGGAGCGCCGCCAGCCGCAGGCGCCGCAGTTGATCGACCCCGCGCTCAAGGCGCTCGATCAGGCTTTGACCGCGCTCGATCTCGCCCAGCAGGCGCTGGATCAGGCCTTGCGCGACGCTGAATTTGATCCGCGCGCGCTGGAACAGGTCGAGGAGCGGCTGTTCGCCTTGCGCGCGGCCTCGCGCAAATATTCGGCCTCCGTCGATCATCTGCCGGCTCTGGCGGACAAATTCGCCGCCGATCTCGCCGCGCTCGACGCCAGCGAGGCGCGGCTGGTCGCGCTCGGCAAGGCGCGCGAGGCGGCTGACGCCGATTACCGCCGTCGCGCCGCCGCTCTAACCGAGGCGCGCCGCAAGGCGGTCAAGGCGCTCGACGTCGCCGTCACCGCCGAATTGCCGCCGCTCAAGCTCGAACGCGCCGTCTTCACCACCCAGCTTGTCACGGATGAAGCGCAGGCCGGTCCCGAGGGCGCGGAAAAGGTCGAATTCTGGGTCCAGACCAATCCCGGCGCGCGGCCGGGGCCGCTGATGAAGGTCGCCTCGGGCGGCGAGCTGTCGCGCTTCATGCTGGCGCTGAAAGTGGTGCTGGCCGATCGCGGCTCGGCGCCGACCCTGGTGTTCGACGAGATCGATTCGGGCGCGGGCGGCGCCGCCGCCGACGCCATCGGCCAAAGACTGGCGCGGCTCGGCGCGCGGGTGCAGGTGCTGTCCGTCACCCATGCGCCGCAGGTCGCGGCGCGGGCCACCACCCATATGCGCATCTCCAAGGATCTCGCCGACAAGGGCGCGCGCGCCGCCACACGGGTCGCGCCGCTCGTCGACGAACATCGCCGCGAGGAAATCGCCCGCATGCTGGCGGGCGCGACCATTACCGAGGAAGCCCGCGCCGCCGCCGCGCGGCTGATCGAAAACGCGCAATAACCGAGGGGCTTATCGCCTCCGCAGGAAAATTCCTCTAAATCTCGGGGCATGAGCAAGAGCGACGATCTGGCCCGCGCCCGCGCGGAACATCAAAGGCTCGGCGAGGAAATCGCCGCCCATGACCGCGCCTATTACCAGAATGACGCGCCGGTGATTTCCGACGCCGATTATGACGTCCTGCGCCGCCGCTATGAGGCGCTGGAAAAGCAATTTCCCGCACTGGCGGACGAAGAATCCCTCAGCAAAAAAGTCGGCGCGGCGCCGGCCGAGAAATTCGCGAAAATCACCCATGCCGTTCCGATGCTGTCGCTCGGCAATATTTTCGCCGATGACGAATTGGTGGAATTTGTCGCCCGCGTGAAACGCTTTCTGGGCCTCGGCGCGGGGGAGGACGTCGCCTTCACCGCCGAGCCGAAGATCGACGGCCTGTCCTGCTCGCTGCGCTATGAAAAAGGCGTTCTGGTCAATGCGGCCACGCGCGGCGACGGCCTGGTCGGCGAGGATGTGACCGCCAATGTCCGCACCATAGCCGATATCCCGCACAGGCTCGCGGGCGCCGCGCCGGAGGTGATCGACATACGCGGCGAAGTCTATATGAGCCATGCGGATTTCGCTGCGCTCAACGCCCGGCAGGCGGCGGCGGACAAGCCTTTATTCGCCAATCCGCGCAATGCGGCGGCGGGCTCGCTGCGCCAGCTCGACGCAAACATCACCGCGCAAAGGCCGCTCAAATTCTTCGCTTATGCTTGGGGAGCGGCGGAGCCCACGCTTCCCGCCGACACGCAGATCGGCATGATGGCCGCCTTCCGCGCCTTCGGCTTCACGGTCAATCCGTTGACGATTCTGTGCGATTCGGCGGCGGAAATGCTTGCTCATTTCCGCGACATCGAAAGCCGCCGCGCGTCGCTCGGCTATGACATTGACGGCGTGGTCTACAAGGTCAATGAGCTGGCCTTGCAGCAGCGGCTGGGCTTCGTCTCGCGCGCCCCCCGTTGGGCAATAGCGCATAAATTTCCCGCCGAAAAAGCGACCTCGGTCCTGCGCGATATCGAGATTCAGGTCGGCCGCACCGGCGTGCTGACCCCGGTGGCGCGGCTCGATCCCGTCACCGTCGGCGGCGTGGTGGTCTCCAACGCCACCTTGCACAATGAGGACGAGATCGCGCGCAAGGATATCCGCATCGGCGATACGGTGATCGTGCAGCGCGCCGGCGACGTCATTCCGCAAATTCTCGGAATTGTAGCCGACAAGCGCCCGGACGGCGCCAGCCCCTATCAATTTCCGCAAATATGCCCCGCCTGCGGCTCGGCGGCGGTGCGCGAGATCGACGCCAAGACCGGCGAGCCCGAAGCGGCGCGGCGCTGCACCGGCGGTCTGGTCTGTCCGGCCCAGGCGGTCGAAAAGCTGCGCCATTTCTGTTCGCGCAACGCCTTCGACATCGAGGGGCTGGGCGACAAGCAGATCGCCTTCTTTTACGAAAAGGGCCTGATCGCCACGCCGGCGGATATTTTCACCTTGCAGGCGCGCGACAAGGCGAGCTTGACCAAGATCGAGAATTTCGAGGGCTTCGGCAAAGTTTCGACGCGCAAATTGTTCGAGGCCATCGAGGCGCGGCGCGAGATCACGCTCAACCGCTTCATTTTCGCTTTGGGCATACGCCATGTCGGCGAGACCAACGCCATCCGGCTTGCGCGCTCCTTCGAGACCTTCGAGGCCCTGCGCGAGACGGCGCGCCACGCCACGCCGGACAGCGAGGCGCGGCGGCGCATCAATGATATTGACGGAATCGGCGATGTCGTGGCCGAGGCGGCGGCGGATTTCTTCGTCGAGCCGCATAACGAACAGGCTCTGGACGCGCTGCTCGCGGAAGTGCGCATCGTCCCGATGGAGGCGGTCAAGAGCGACAGCC
>NZ_JAYSBG010000255.1:0-5220 GCF_041915505.1 Rhodoblastus sp.
CCAGCGCGCCGGCGTCGGAGCCGGACGGAAACAGCTTCCGCAATTTCTCGCCCAAGGCGGCGGGCGGGCGCACGCCCTGTTTCCGGCGGGCGTCCTGCTCATAGAGCGAGCGCGAGGGGCAGGGCGCGCCGCGCAGGCCGTCGTCGGGCAGGCCGGCGATCAGCGCCGGAACCGGCGCTTGCGGCGCGCGGAACAGCCAGTAGCCCGCGCCGGCGAGCGCCAGAAAGGCGAAAAGGCCAGCGATCCAGCGCAATCAGGTTTCCGGATTGTCCATGCCGCCATTGGCGAGGAAATGTTCCAGCCAATGAATGTCATAGGCGCCGTCCTGGATATCAGGATTGCGCACCAGAGTCCGGAACAAGGGCAAGGTGGTGTCGATGCCGTCGACGATGAATTCGTCAAGCGCGCGGCGCAGGCGCATCAGCGCCTCAATGCGGGTGCGGCCCTGCACGATCAGCTTGCCGACCAGCGAATCGTAATTCGGCGGGATCGTATAGCCCTGATAGGCGGCGGAATCGACGCGGACGCCGACGCCGCCCGGCGGGTGGAAATAGAGGATCTTGCCGGGCGAGGGCCGGAAAGTGACCGGATGTTCGGCATTGATGCGGCATTCGATGGCGTGACCGCGCAATTCGAGATCCGCCTGGGTAAAGCCGAGCGGCGCGCCGGTGGCGATCTTGATCTGCTCGACCAGCAGGTCGAGGCCGGAGATCGCCTCGGTGATCGGATGCTCCACCTGGATGCGGGTGTTCATCTCGATGAAATAGAATTCGCCGTTCTCGTACAGGAATTCGATCGTGCCGGCGCCGGAATAGTGCAGCTTGCGCATGGCGTCGGCGCAGATTTCGCCGATCCGGTTGCGCTCGTCCTGGTTCAGCGCGGGGGAGGGCGTTTCCTCCAGCACTTTCTGGTGGCGGCGCTGCAGCGAACAATCGCGCTCGCCGACATGGACCGCATTGCCCTTGCCGTCGCCGAGAATCTGGATCTCGATATGGCGCGGCTTTTCCAGATATTTTTCGAGATAGACCGCGTCGTCGCCGAAGGCCGCCTTGGCTTCGGCGCGGGCGACCGCGAGCGCCTCGGGTAAGTCGACCGGGGTGCGCGCCACCTTCATGCCGCGTCCGCCGCCGCCCGCCGCCGCCTTGACCAGGACCGGGAAGCCGATGTCGAGCGCGATCTTCATCGCCTCGTCGTCGTCGGTCACGCCGCCTTCAGAGCCGGGAACGCAGGGAATGCCGAGCGCCCGCGCTGTGCGCTTGGCCTCGATCTTGTCGCCCATGATGCGGATATGCTCGGCCTTGGGGCCGATGAAGGCGATGCCGTGGTCTTCGAGGATTTCCGCGAATTTGGCGTTTTCCGACAGAAAGCCGTAGCCGGGATGGACGGCGTCGGCGCCGGTGATCTCGCAGGCCGCCAGCAAAGCCGGAATGTTGAGATAGGAATCGCGCGCCGCTGGCGGTCCGATACAGACGGATTCGTCAGCCAGCTTGACATGCATGGCTTCGGAATCGGCGGTGGAATGGACGGCGACGGTGGCGACGCCCAGCTCCTTCGCCGCGCGCAGGATGCGCAAGGCTATTTCGCCGCGATTGGCGATGAGAATTTTTTCGAACATCAGGAAATAACCAGCAGCGGCTGGCCATATTCGACCGGCTGCGCATCCTCGACCAGAATGGCCGTGATCGTGCCGGTCTTGTCCGCGACAATATCGTTGAAGGTCTTCATCGCCTCGACCAGCAAAACTTTCTGGCCGACGGAGACATGGGTTCCGATTTCGATGAAGGGTTTGGCGTCCGGGCTCGGGCGCAGATAGACGGTGCCGACCATCGGCGATTTCAGCGCGTCGGCATGGTTTACCGCGGGTTCGGCGGCGGCGTGCGACGGCGCGGCCAGCGCAGGGGCTGGCGCGGCGGCGACGGCGGGGGCGGGCGCATAAACGGCGGCTGGCGCTGCCACGCCATGCTGGCGGGCCACGCGAATGCGCAGATCGCCCTTTTCGACTTCGATTTCGGTCAGGTCGGATTCGCTCAGGAGGGTGGCTATTTCGCGGACGAGCTTGGCGTCGATCTTCTCGCCGGCCGTAATCTTCTCGCCGGCCGCCTTGGACCCGCCGGTGGTTTCGCTGGCTCGGGTCGATTTGGCGGCGGAGGAGCTGGTCTTGCTCATTATGTCGTCGGCCTTCGCTATGGGGCGCTTTCGGTCTTGCTGCGCGCTCTGGCCGGCGCGCCGTCCCGGCGGGCTCGGAGGCGGCGTTTCTGGCCCCGTTTGATTGAACATTCGCGATTCTCGCGTTCGGTCATAGACTCTTTAGCATGGCTTTGAAAGCCTCACACGATCACGGCCTTGCCGCCCGCCAATATCCCCATGTTTCGGCGCAGCTTGTTTTTGCCGGCGCGGCGCACTAGGTTTTCGGCGAGAGCGCGCCATGGCGCGCGCGTTGACCGGAATTTCGGGAGGTTTTTCGTTATGGGCAGTTTTTCCTTGCCCCATCTTCTGCTTTTGGGCGTCGTGGTGCTGATCCTGTTCGGCGGTAAAGGCAAGATCTCCGAAATCATGGGCGATGTCGCCAAGGGCATCAAAAGCTTCAAGAAGGGGCTGTCCGACGACGAGGCCGCCGCGAAGCCGGCCGCCGCCGACGCGCCCCGGACGATCGAGCATCAGGCCCCCGCGGCCGTCGACGCCTCGCGCGACGCCAACAAGGTCGGCTGAGGCGCCCCACCCGGCGATATCCACCCTGGACTTTTTCGTCAAAGCGATGATTTGACGAATGTTTTCTCCTGAGCGATCGGCGACGGCGCCGCACGCCGCGCGATGGCCAGAGAGGCCGCGATGTTCGATTTCGATGTGGGCAAGCTGCTGCTGATCGGCGTCGTGGCCCTGATTTTCATTCCGCCCAAGGATCTTCCCAACGCCTTGCGCCAGCTTGGCCGCCTGATCGGCCAGGCGCGGCGCATGGCGTCGGATTTCCAGAGCCAGTTCAGCGAAGCCATGCGCGAGGCCGAACTGACTGAGATCAAGGACGAATTGGGCAATCTGAAGCGGCAGGCCTCGGTCGAGGACGCCTTTTCCCATGTCGCCGACATGCTGGAAACAAAGGTGGACATGCCTGCCGACAAGCCGGCCGCAACCGGCGAGGCTGCAGCCGGCGAGGCGGCGCCCGCCGCGCCTGAAAGCACGCCCGAAAGCGCGCCGATCATCGCGACGCCGCTGGCCGTCGCGCCTACGCCGCCTGAACCTGAACCCGTTCCTGTGCATGAGCCGTCGAAGCCCGGACCGGGGAGCGCGCCATGACCCAGGCCGACATCGACTCCACCAAGGCGCCGCTCATCGAACATCTGATCGAATTGCGCGCGCGGCTGATCAAGGCGCTGCTCGCCTTTCTCGTCGCCTTCATCTTCTGCTTCTATTTCTCGCATGAGATCTACAACATCCTGCTCGGCCCCTATGTCTCGGTGGTGGGGGCGGAAAACGCCAAGCTGATCGCGACCCATTTCCTGGAACAGTTTTTCACCCAGTTGAAACTGTCGATGTTCGGCGCGGCTTTCATCGCTTTTCCGATCATTGCGATGCAGGTCTACAAATTCGTCGCGCCCGGCCTTTACGCCCATGAACGCAAGGCCTTCGCGCCTTATCTCGTCGCGACGCCGCTGTTTTTCTTTCTGGGCGCGCTGCTGGTCTATTATGCGGTCATGCCCTTCCTGATCCGCTTTTCGGTCAGTTTCCAGCAATTGGGCGTGAAGGGCGAGGCGACCATTGAGCTGCTGCCTAAGGTCAGCGAATATCTCTCGCTCATCATGACGTTGATCTTCGCTTTCGGCGCCGCCTTCCAGCTTCCGGTCGTTCTCACTTTGCTCGGCCATATCGGCGTCATCGACCAGACTTTTCTGCGTGAGAAACGGCGTTATGCGATTGTGCTGATCACGGTGGTCGCGGCCATTCTCACGCCGCCTGACCTGATTTCCATGTGCGCCCTTGTCGTTCCGATGCTGCTTCTTTACGAAGGGGCGATTTTCGTGGTGGGCCTGATCGAGAAGAATCGCGCCGCGTCCGCCGACGATTGATCTTTTCGCTCTGTTTGAGCCTGCCAGTCCCGAGCGTCCCATGCACGACATCAAATCGATCCGCGACGACCGCGAAGGGTTCCGCGCCGACCTCCTGCGCCGCAAGCCAGATGAGGACGCCGCCGACGCGCTGATCGAACGCCTGTTCGCCCTCGACGACGCCCGCCGCGCGGCCATCGCCCGCGCGCAGGGCGCGCAGGAGCGCCGCAACGCCGCGTCGAAGGAAATCGGCGCGGCGATGAAGGCCAAGGACAATGCGCTGGCCGAAAGGCTCAAGCAGGAGGTCGCCGATCTCAAGACGTCGATGGGCGCGATCGAGGCCGAGGAGCGCGACGCCATCACGGCGCTCGAAACCGAACTCGCCGCCATCCCGAACCGCCCGCTGCCCGAGGTTCCGGCCGGCGCGGACGAAAACGACAATGTCGAAGTGCGCCGCGTCGGCGACAAGCCTTCCTTCCCGGACGGTTTCAAGCCCAAGGAGCATTACGAGATCGGCGAGGCCCTCGGCCTGATGGATTTCGAGGCGGCCGCCAGAATGTCCGGCGCGCGTTTCGTGGTGCTCAAAGGCAAGCTGGCGCGGCTGGAGCGCGCGCTCGCCCAGTTCATGCTGGACCTGCACACGGACGAGCATGGCTATCAGGAAGTCGCCCCGCCGCTGCTGGTGCGCGACCAGGCCATGTTCGGCACGGCGCAATTGCCGAAATTCAAGGACGACCAGTTTGCGGCTTTGGGCCTCGTTCCGGTCGAAGGGCTGAAGGATGCGTTGGGCGGCATCGAGGCGGCCGCAGCGGCGGGCGGCGACGTGGCGGCGCAAGTGGCGGCGACGCCCAAGGCTGACAGCTTCGATATCGAGCATTTCTGGCTCATCCCGACCGCCGAAGTGCCGCTGACCAATCTCGTCCGCGAGCAGATTCTCGACGAAGCCGCGCTGCCGCAGCGCGTGACCGCCGGCACGGCCTGTTTCCGCGCTGAAGCCGGCGCGGCCGGGCGCGACACGCGCGGCATCATCCGCCAGCATCAATTCTCCAAGGTCGAGCTGGTCTCGATCACCACGCCTGAGCAATCCCTTGCCGAGCACGAGCGCATGACCGCCTGCGCCGAGGAAGTGCTGAAGCGGCTCGGCTTGCCCTACCGCGTCGTGCTGCTCTGCACCGGCGAC
>NZ_JAYSBG010000256.1:0-5185 GCF_041915505.1 Rhodoblastus sp.
GTCACCCAGACCTTTTTCAGCGCCTTCGACCCGTCGAAACTGACCACCACGTCCAGCGGCTCGCCGGCCACCCTGACCGCGCGCTACAATGGCGCGACGCTGAACGCCATGGCGGTGATGTATAGCGACGACAACACCAATGAATTCGTCGTCAACAATCTCGCCGGCGGTCAGATTCTGGCGACGGGCCATTTCGCCACGACCTATTACGGGCGCGCCGACACCACCATCGAAAATTCCGGGACCATCGCCAACACCAATTGGACCAGCGCCGACACGATCGCCAGCGGACACTGGGCCATCGCGGCTTATGCGGGCACGGATTATGCCACCGCGCCGAACACCAATCCCGACAGCACGATCGTGCTGCCCAACGCCGACGGTTCGGTGAATGTCGAGGAGACTTCAGCGCTGACCGTCACCAATAATCGCGGCGCGACCATCAAGGGCGACATTCTGGCGCTCGACATCACGCCGCTGGTCTATGCGGCGGCGGTCGGCTCAAGCACGGATCCCTTCCCCAACATGAGCCAGACCGATCTGCTGCAATTGCCGGTCTCGGCGAGCAGCGCCGGACCGCGCGATTCCAACATCCAGAACTATGGAACCATCGCGGGCAATCTCTATCTCGGCTCCGGAACCCATGTGATCGACAACGCCGCCGGCGCAACGTTGCAAGGCAATGTCTCTGTCGATCAGCGACCGTTCCAGGTGGTCTTTTCCGTGCCGACGCCGGGATCGGTCGACGGAACCTATCTGAGCGCGGGCGGAACCGACTTCAACGGCAATTCCTGCCCCACAGCCGGATCGAACACCGACAACCCCGGCTGCGCCACCACCAGCAAACAATTGGCGAGCGTCGTCGGCGGCCAGTCGCTGACCCTCACCAATGAAGGAACGCTGACCGGCGACATCCGCATTTTCGATCAGCCAACCTCCGTCAATTCGATCACGCTTACGGGGTCCGGTTTTGCCGGCAATATTGTCGCCATCAACGGGACGGGCTCCAACAGCCTCGTACTCGACGGCGTGACCAATCTCGCCAGCGTCAATAATTTCAGCTCGGTCGACCTGACGACCTCGCGCGTCACCGTGACGGCCAACGCCGCCACCACCACGCCCGGAATCACCCTGGTTCCGAACGCCACGCTCGGCACCACCATTTTCGGACCCGGCGGAACCGCGGCGGCGCCCTCGACCAATCTCGGCTCGATCAACGGGCAACTGGTCCTCGGCGGCGCGACCACCATCGTTCCGACCTTCGCCGCCATCGTGCACAACGGCGACGTCTATCAGCTGGCGTCCAATGTTTCCGGCGATGTCTCGGACCTGTCCGTCGTCAACAGCGGCGCGCTGGTGAAACTGGCCGTCGACGGCAGTTCGGGCGCCCTGCTGCTCAACGCCAGCGTGCTCAGCGCCTATCAAATTCCCGGCCTGTCCCAGTCCGGCGCGGCGGCGCTCAACGGCCTGATGACCTATGGCGGCTCCAACGCCAAGGTCCAGGGGCTCGGCGTCGCGGTTCAGGCGCTGCCCACGCTCACCGTCGTCCGCATGGCGGCGGAGCAATTGAGCCCCTCGGTCAATGGCGCGTCGATCCAGATTCCGCTGGCGATCAACAATCTGTTCGCCAGCCAGATCTTCAACCGGATGGAC
The DNA here is from genome assembly GCF_041915505.1 of Rhodoblastus sp. GTDB lineage: Bacteria > Pseudomonadota > Alphaproteobacteria > Rhizobiales > Beijerinckiaceae > Rhodoblastus. Next base: position 1,654 of record NZ_JAYSBG010000256.1, read on the forward strand.
GCCAGCGTTTACGGCGGGCTCTATGCGCCCTCCGCCGGTCCGCGCGATTTCGTCGGCAGCGCGGCGCCGGTTTACAAGGGTCCGTTGGAGGCGCCGCAAGACGAAGGCGTCTGGTTCAACGTGGTCGGGTCGAACATCACCCAGCAGCAGACCGGGGGCGTCTCCGGCTATGATTCCAATTTCGGCGGCTTCATCGCCGGCCTCGATCGCGCCTTCGGTCCCGGCCTGCGCTTCGGCGGCGCGATCGGCTACGCCACCGGCTCGGCGAAGAACAGCAGCATTTCCGACGCCAATCTGGATGTGCAGACGGTCGAAGGCATGGTCTATGGCGCGCTGGTTCAGCCGACCTGGTACGTCAAGGGCGATATCGGCGTCGGCAGCCTGAATTATACATCGACCCGCACCGTCACTTTCCCCGGCTATTACGATTACGCCACCGCCAATCGCAACGGCCTGCTCTATAGCGCGGGCCTCGACGCCGGGCGGCCCTTCGCCTTCGCCATGGGAACGCTGATCCCGGTCGCCTCCCTGCTCTACGCCCATATCGACCAGGACGCCTATCTGGAAAAGAGCTATGCCGGCGCCGGCCTGAATGTCGCCAGCCAGCAGACCAATTCGCTGCAATCGGGGCTTGGCCTCAAGGCGATCATGCCGTTCAGCGTGACCCCGTCGCTCGCCTCGGCGGTGGAATTGCGCGCGGTCTGGCAGCATGAATTCCTCGACACGGCGGAATCCGTGACGGCGGCTTTCATCGGCGGCGGCAACTTCCAGGCGGTCGGCCCGCAGCCGACCCGCGACCTCGCCGATGTCGGCGCGGCTTTGCGCATGGCCCTGCTGAGCCAGCAACAGAATTTCGAGGTCAGCTACAACGCCCGGCTCGGCTCCAATTATACCGAGCAGGTCGGCATGTTGCGGGCGCGCTACGACTTCTGAAACCCGCGCGCCGGGGCCTCAGCCCCCGGCGGCGCCGACCAAAGCCGGATCGTCGCGATAAAGGCCCGGATAGAGCCGTTTCAGCGCGGCGACCTTGGGCAGGTCATTGATGACGATATAGGGATAGGTCGGGTTGCGGGCCAGGAAATCCTGGTGATAGCCCTCGGCCGGATAAAAGACCTTGCCGTTCTCGATCTTGGTGACAATCGCGGCGTCGAAGGCGCGCGCCTGATTGAGCTGGGCGATATAGGCGCGAGCGATTTTGGCCTGCGCCTCGTCGCCCGGGAAAATCGCCGAGCGATATTGCGTCCCATGATCGGGCCCCTGCCGGTTGAGCTGGGTCGGGTCATGCGCCACGCCGAAATAGATTTGCAGGATACGCCCGAGGCTGACTTGCGACGGGTCAAAGGTCACCGCCACCGCCTCGGCATGGCCGGTGTCGCCGCTGCTGGTCATTTCGTAATGCGCGGTCGCGGCCTCGCCGCCGGCATAGCCCGAAACCGCCTTCCTGACGCCCTTGACGTGTTCGAACACGCCCTGGACGCCCCAGAAACAGCCGCCCGCCAGCACGATGGTTTCCGATCCCGACTTCGACGCCTGTTCGTCGAGCGTCGGCGCCGGCAGGTCGCGCGGTCTCTCTTCGGCGACGGCGCCCGGAACGACCCACGCGAGCGCGGCGGCCAGCGCCGCCGCCGACAGGAAGGGAACAAACTTGTTTTTCATAGCGAAACTCCTGATCAACCGAAGGTGAAGGCATAGGCGCGCACGCCGGGATCGAGGAATTCGATCCGGAACAGCCGGTCGCGCGCGGCGCCAGACTGGCGCACGAGCTGGTAGAGCCGTTCGCCGGCAACGGTCCCCTCGCCCGCCGCGTTGACATCCGCGCCGTGGTCGTCGCCCGGCGCTGCGCCGTCGACGGTCACGCGGAAGCGAACCGGCTTGCCGTCCGCGCCGGGGCCGAGCACGAGATGCAGGTCGCGGGCGTGGAACTTGAAGGCGATTGCGCCGCCGGCGCGATCCAGATCGGCGCGCTCCTCGCCGATGGTCCAGTCGCCGGCGAGGCTCCACTCATTGAGACGCAGATCCGCGCCCGCATAGAGATGGGACTCATTCTCGACCGCGCCGCCGGGCGAGGCGAAATTTTCCGCGCGGGCGAAGCCGATATAGGTTTCGGGCGAACCGACGTCGGCGAGATTGGCCGCCGCCTCGACGCCCTTGGCTTCGACTTTGACCACACCGGCCGCCGCGCCGCTCGCGCCCGCCTCGGCCAGCAGCTGCTGGATCACCTTTTCGGATTGGTCATATTCGCCTTCGCCGAAATGATGGTGGCGGACGCGGCCCTGCGCGTCGATGAAATAATGCGCCGGCCAATATTGGTTGCGGAAGGCGCGCCAGATCGCGAAATCATTGTCGATCGCCACGGGATAGGTCACGCCGAGATCGGCTACGGCGCGCTTCACATTGCCGACGTCGCGCTCGAAGGCGAATTCCGGCGCATGGACCCCGATCACCACCAGGCCCTGGTCGCGATATTTGTCGGCCCAGGCGCGCACATAGGGCAGAGCGCGCAGGCAATTGATGCAGGAATAGGTCCAGAAATCGACCAGCACCACCTTGCCCTTCAGCGCCTCGTTGGAGAGCGGCGGCGAATTGAGCCATTCCACCGCCCCCGACAGCGAGGGCGCAGGGCCTTCCACCAGCAATTCGTCGGCTTTGGCTTTCGCCGGCAAGGGCGCCATGGCGGGGGCGTCGCCGCTTTTCATCATCATGGCGCCGGCCGCATCGCCCGGCGCCATCACGACGGAGGCGCTCTGGCCGCCATCCGCCTGCGCGGGCGAGAGGCCGAAGCGGTCGAGCAGCGCCTCTTCCCAGCGGCCGGTATTGGCCAGCGAGAGATTGGCGAGGACGCCGGTGTCGAGCCCGAGCGCAATGGCCGCGACCGCCGCCAGAACCACAGCGCCAAATGCGCGCCGCGCCCATTCGCCCAAGCCCAGCGAGCGTTTCATCGCCGCGAAGACGCGGCCGCCGACCAGCAGCGCCAGCGCCAGCGAGGTCGCCGCGCCGAGGCCATAGGCCAGCAGCAGCAAAGTCGTTCCCACCGTCGCGCCCTGCAAGGCGGCGCCGGTCAGGATGATCCCCAGGATCGGGCCCGCGCAGGGCGCCCAGAGCAACCCGGTTGCGACGCCGAGTAACAAAGCCGCGCCGAACCCGCCCTGTTCGCCGGCGGAATCGGCGCGCTGTGACAGCCGCGCGCCAAAGGCGACCAGCGGCGCGGACAGCCGTTCGGCGAGGCCGGGCCACAGCAAAGCGAGGCCGAACAAGGCGAGCAGCGCCAGAGCGACGCCCCGGCCGATGGAATTGGCCTGCGCCGCCCAGCCGCCGCCGAAGGCCGCGAGCGTGGCGACCAGCGCGAAAGTCGCCGCCATGCCGAGCAGCATGGGCAGGCCACGCCGCCGGAAGGACTGCCCCGCCCCCGCGAAGACGAAGGGCAGCACCGGCAGAATGCAGGGGCTGGCGATGGTAAGGGCGCCGCCCAGAAAGGCGAGAAGAAAGAGAATCATGCCGAAGGCGCTCCGGGCGTCAGGCCGGTTTGAATTTC
>NZ_JAYSBG010000257.1:0-5182 GCF_041915505.1 Rhodoblastus sp.
CCTCGACGATCTCGAACAGGGACGCGAGCGCATTTCGGCCGAATTGCTGCGCAGATTGTCGCGCGCCCTGGAGGCGCCGCCGGCGGAATTTTTCGAAGGCTTTTCCGTCACCGCCCAGGGGCTGGTTCGGCTGAACGGGGACGACGTCAAGGCGGCGGGCGACGAGGAGCGGCTGCTGCGCGATTTCGCCCGCATTCGCGATAAGGACACGCGCCAGCTCGTGCTGGCGCTGGTTTCGAGCTATGCGGCCTTCGAGGGCATGGCGAAAGGGTGAGTGACGGTTGCGACGGCTCTTGGCCGTCACTTACCGGTCAGCAGCAGGATTTTTCCCAGATGGGCTGAGGATTCCATCAGCTCATGGGCGGCGCGAGCCTGATCCAGCGGGAAAGTCGCGTGGACCATTGGCTTGACCGCGCCGCTGTCGAGCAGCGGCCAGATCTTTTCGCGCAATTTGGCGGCAATGGCCGCCTTGGTCGCCAGCGGTCGCGCGCGCAAGGTTGAGCCCGTCAGCGTCAGGCGCTTGAGCATCACGCTCATGAAATCGAATTCCTTGACCTTGCTGCCCTGCAGGAAGGCGATCTGGACGAGGCGGCCGTCGGGCGCCAGCGCCGCGACGTTCTTTTGCAGATAGGGGCCGCCGACCATGTCGAGGATGACATCCGCGCCCTTCTTGCCGGTCTGGCTCTTCACCTCGGCGACGAAATCCTGTTCGCGGTAATTGATGGCGACATCCGCGCCAAGCTGCCTGCAAAAGGCGACCTTTTCCGCCGAGCCGGCCGTGGCGAATACTTTCGCGCCAAATTGTTTCGCAAGCTGGATCGCGGTCGAGCCGATGCCGCTCGATCCGCCATGGACCAGAAAGACCTCGTCGGCTTTGAGCGCGCCGCGGGTGAAGACATTGTCATAGACGGTGAAAAAGGTCTCGGGGACGCCCGCCGCCTCAATCAAAGTCAGCGGCGCGGGCTTCGGCAGGCAAAGCGCGGCGTCCGCGAGGCAATAATCCGCATAGCCGCCGCAGCCGACCAAAGCGCAGATTTCGTCGCCGATCTTCACGCTGTCGACGCCTTCGCCCAGCGCGACGACGCGGCCGGCGATCTCCAGCCCGGGAATGTCGCTTTCGCCGGGCGGGGGCGGGTAGAGCCCGGCGCGCTGGATGCAGTCGGGCCGGTTGATCCCGGCCGCGACCACTTCGATCAGAACCTTGCCGGGGCCGGCTTGCGGGACCGGCGCCGCGCGCAGCTTGATGACGTCGGGGCCGCCGGCTCCGTCGAAAAAGATCTCGCGCATGGTCTCGGGCAAGGCGGACATGGATCCCTCCGTCAGAAGGCTTTCAGATAGAAATGCAGGCTCAGCACAAGGCCGATGAAGATCACGAACAGCCGCACGAACAGCGGCGGAATCCGCGTGCCGGCATGGGCGCCGACGAAGCCGCCCGCGATCGACCCGCCTGAGAGAATGATCGCCTCAAGCCAATGGATGCGGCCCGAAAACAGGAAGACGGCGGTGGCGGTGGCGTTCATCAGCGATGCGAGCAGCATTTTCAGGCTGTTCATCAGCACGATGTCTTTCAGCCCGTAAAGCGTCAGCGCCGCCAGCATCAGAATGCCGATGCCGCCGCCGAAATAGCCGCCATAGATCGCCACGAACACCTGCACGATCAGGATCGCCGCCGGTCCAAGCCATTGCGTCTCGGATTGCTTCGGCATGACCATGCCCAAGGCGAACACCAAAGTCGCGCCGAGCAGCAGGAAGGGCACGATCCGCTCGAAAAACTGTTCCGAAGTGCCGAGCAGCAGGAGGGCGCCGAAAAAGCCGCCGACCAGCGAAATGATCGCCAGCATGCGGCCGTCGATGCGCGGGTCCTCCAGCGATTTCCGCAGGCCGTCCCTGTAGGCGAAGGTCGTCGCGACCTGCGCCGGGAACAAGGCGACGGTGGAGGTGGCGTTGGCGTCGATGGCGGAGAGGCCGACCGCGATCAGGGACGGAAAGGTCAGGAAGGAGCCGCCGCCGGCCAGGGCGTTGATGAAGCCCGCGCCAAAGCCGGCAAGAACAACGAGAAAAAGGTGCATGAGACGGGATTTTCGACAGGGCGGCCGGCCCGCGCCAGGAGGCTGGGTTGCGCCCTGCTTAGCCTCATTCGCGCCAAAGGCCAAATGTCTTGTTGGAACGGAAAAGCAAGGCCCCGTTGGCGTCCGCGCCATTAGCGCGGCGACGGCAGGAAGCCCAGCAACCGCAGCAAAGGCGGCATGGTCAGGCCCTGGACGACGATGGAAAAGGCCACCACGCCGAACGTGACCACGACGATCTCGTCGCGCAGCGGCAGCGAGGCTGGCAGCGACAGCGCCAGCGCGAGGCCGAGCGCGCCGCGCAAGCCGCCCCACCACAACACATGCTGTTCGGCCGGCGCAATGGCGTTGGCGCGCCCGCGAAACAGCAGCGCCAGCGGATAGACCGCGAGCGCGCGCGAAACCAGCGTCAGCGCGATGACGCCGCCGACCACGACCGGGCCATAGGTCTCGTAATGCATCACGGCGACATTGGCGCCGATCAGCAGGAAGATGACCGAATTGGCGAGAAAGGCGGCGAATTCCCAATGGTTGGTCATGGCCTCGCGGCCGCGCTTGCTGAGAAACGAACGCTCATCGGGGCTAAAAATGCCGAAATTGCCGATGACGAGCCCGGCCGCCACGGTCGCCAGCACGCCCGAGACCTGCAGCCGCTCCGCCACCAGAAAGGAGCCGAAAGCCGCGATGGTCGAGAGCGTCAATTCGACCAGATGATCCGACGTGCCGCGCGACAGCACGATCGCCATAGCGCCCATCGCCGCGCCGACGCAGAGGCCGCCGGCCACCACGCGCGCCAAGGTCAGCGCGGCTTCGACCGCCGAAGGCGCGTGCTCTCCGGCCTGCGTCCAGGCCAGCGCCAAGGCGAACAGCACGGCGGCGGCGCCGTCGTTGAACAGGCTCTCGGCCTCGACCAGCAGGCTCAGCCGGCCGTGGAATTTATTGTCCTTGAACATGGCGATGATCGCCACCGGATCGGTTGCGGAGATCAAAGCGCCGAACACCAGCGCCGGCGCCAATGGCCAGCCTAGCAACCAGACCAGACCGGCCGCGACAGCGGCCATGGCGAGGATTGTGCCGAGGATGGAAAAGGTCAGGATCGGTGCGAGATCAGCGCGCAGATCGCGCCAGCGCAGGGCGAGCGCCGCCTCGAACAGCAGCGGCGGCAGGATGAGGTCGAGGATCAGCTCGGAGGTGAGGTCCGGGCCGATCTCGATCTTGGAATCGGCGAGCAAGGCGCCGACGATCACCAGTCCGATCGTATAGGGCAGCTTCACGCGCCGCGCCGCCAGCGCGACCAGCATGGCGACGCTGAGCATCAAGAGGATGTCTTGTAGATTCTCGCTCATCGGCGGGCCGTCTCAGTCCAGGGTCTGGCGGAAGCGCAGGACCGCGACGGTCATGGCGGCGAGCGTGAAGGCGCCAAGCGCGGCGGCGTCGGCGGCGAGATCGGAGACGCCCGCGCCCTTCAGCATCACCCCGCGCACGATCCGCAGATAATGGGTCAGCGGCAGGATCGAACCGATGTCCTGCGCCCAATCCGGCATGCCGCGGAAGGGAAACATGAAGCCGGACAGAAGAATGCTCGGCAGGAAGAAGAAAAAGCTCATCTGCATGGCCTGCAGCTGATTCTTGGCGATGGTCGAGAAAGTATAGCCGACCGAGAGATTGGCCACGATAAAAAGCATGGTCAAAGCGACGAAAGTCCCGAGATTGCCGACCACCGGCACATCGAAAATGAAGCGCGCGGCGACCGCGATCAGCGCCATCTGGAAGAAGCCGACCGCCGCATAGGGCAGGATCTTGCCGAGCATGATCTCGACCGGATTGATCGGCATGGCCAGCATGGATTCCATCGTGCCGCGCTCGACCTCGCGCGTCACGGACAAAGCCGTGAAGATCAGCATGGTGAGCGTCAGAATGGTGCCAACGAGTCCCGGTACGATATTCAGCCGGGTCTCGCCCGCCGGATTGTAGCGTTTCTGCAGCCGCACTTCATAAGGCGGCGGTTTCGCGGACAGATTTTGTAGCGGCCCGAGCAATTCGCGGGTGAAGACCTGCGCCGCCATGCCGCTCAGCGCGATCGCCGCGCCATTGACGGCGGTCGGGTCGGCGGCGTCGGCGACGACCAGAATGGCCGGATTCTCGCCGCGCGCCAGTTTTCGCGCGAAATCCTGCGGGATTTCGACGGCGAAATTCACCGCGCCCGAAAGAATGAGCGGATCGATTTCCTGCGGCCCGGACAAGGCATAGCGGATGTCGAAATAATCGGTCTCCCGCAGCGCGGTGACGAACAGGCGCGAAAAGGCGCTGTGATCATTGTCGAGCACCGCCGTCGGCAGGTGCTTGGGGTCGGAATTGATCGCGAAGCCGAACAGGATCAGCTGCATGACCGGAATGGCGATCATGGTCGCGAAGGTCAGCCGGTCGCGGCGGAGCTGGATCAGCTCCTTGACGAAGACGGCATAGAACCGTTGCAGCGCGACGCGCAGGCGCGGGATGGCTGGCGCGGCGGCGGTCACGGGTAATTGTCCTGCGCGCGGCTCATCATGTCGATGAACACGTCTTCGAGATTGGGCGCGTCGCGCGTCCACTCCACGCCCGGCGCCGAAAATTGCGCGGCGACGCGGTCGAGCGCGGCGGCGTCGCGGCCGGCGACATGGAGCTTGGCGCCGAAAGGCGCCACCATATCGACGCCCGGCGTGTGCTTGAGCCGTTCGGCCAGCCCGCCGAGATCCTCGCCCGAAACCACATAAGTCGACAGCCGAGATTGCGCGATGATTTCGGCGACCGTCCCCTGCGCCAAGAGATGGCCATAGGCGATATAGGCGATCTCGTGGCAGCGCTCGGCCTCGTCCATGTAATGGGTCGAGACCAGCACGGTCAGGCCCTCATGGGCGAGCTGGTGGATCTCGTCCCAGAAATCGCGCCGCGCCTTGGGGTCGACGCCGGCGGTGGGCTCGTCGAGCAGCAGCAGGTCCGGCTTGGGCATGATGCAGGCGCCGAGCGCGAGGCGCTGTTTCCAGCCGCCGGACAATTCGCCGGCGAGCTGGTTGGCGCGGCCCGTCAGGCCGAGGCGCTCGGTCGCCTCCCGCGCCCGCGCCCGCGCGTCGTCGAGC
>NZ_JAYSBG010000258.1:0-5156 GCF_041915505.1 Rhodoblastus sp.
CATGATCGGAGACACGGATCTTGACGAGGCGGCTCTCTCGCTGCCGCGACAGCTCGAATGCGTCGAGCGAACCATCGTCGAAGACGCCATTCGAAGACGGAAGGGTGATGTTCAAGCGGCGGCTACGTTGCTCGGCGTCCCCAAACAGACATTTTACGACAAGATCAAACGGCTCGGGATAAGCGTCGACGCGATAAGGGAGAAATTTGGCAACGATGCTTGATCCGCCACTTGTTCGGCAGCGACGGCGCGGGGATCGTTCCTTCCTTCCTTGTCAATCAATTCAAAACGTCGACGCATCGCAAAGCCCCTAATAAATCATCAGGGCTTTGAATCATTCTCCGTCGCCGACGGGAATTCCATTGATGAGTTTAAGGCCTGGCGCGCCGGCTCGATCAATAGCCGGCGCAAAGATTGGCCCATTGCCAACCCCACGACGTCCACACGCGACGCCAGCAGCCGTCGTCGTAATAGTAGGGCCAATAGGCCCCTCCGACGCCAACAGCGACGAAGTTGTGGAAACGACGATGATTTCGGAACGCGAATCGCGCGCCGCCGAAATGAGCGCCCATTGGCGCCATAACGTGACGACCGCCGACCATTCCGCCGTGAAAGCCGCCGCCGAATTGCGCGCCGCCGCCATGCATGCCGCCAAAGCCGCCGTGCATGCCGCCGAACCCGCCGTGAAAAGCCATTGCCGGCGGGGCCAAGCCCAACGTCGCGCCCAACGCCACAGCGGCAAAGCAGCCGAGTAGTTTGCGCTTCATGACCTTCATCCTTCTGGAAAGGGAGGCCGGCGCATTCGCGCTGCAGTCCTCCGATCTGGATTAAGCCAATAAACGCTCGCAATTTCAAATGACTAATTCGACACATTCTGACAAAAAAGTCAGTTTTGCGACCGCCTAATTCATGGGATAATCAGGGCTGTTGATTGCGGTTCGGCCGCAGCGAGGAGACGCGCGTCATGAGCGGCGGGCGGATGCATGTTCTCGTCATCGAGGACGAACCGGAAACGCGGGCCCAGATCATCGACGCCCTTGATTGCGGCGGCTTTGACGTCGACCACGCCGTCACCGGCGACGAAGGATTCAATCGGGCGCGATCGTCGAATTACGCCGTGATAACGGTCGACCGCATGCTTCCCGGAATGGAAGGCATTGCGCTTATCAGGCGCCTTCGCGACGAGGGTGTTTTGACGCCCGCGCTGATCGTGAGCGCCCTCGGTGAGATTGACGACAGGGTGCGAGGCCTGCGCGCCGGCGGCGACGATTACCTGGTCAAACCTTTCGCCTTCGCCGAACTGGTCGCGCGTGTCGAGGCCCTCGCCAGGCGCAGCGACGTCGTGGTCAGGGAAACCATGCTCCGCGTGGGCGATCTCGAACTCGATCTGGTGTCGCGTAGCGCGACCCGCTGCGGCCGTAAGATCGAGTTGTTGCCGCGCGAGTTTCAGGTTCTCGAATATCTCGTCCGGAACCAGGGCCAGGTCGTGCCGCGGGCAATGCTGCTGCAGCATGTCTGGGATCTCCATTTCGACCCAACGACCAATATTATCGACGTCTATGTCGGCCGCGTACGCCGCAAGGTCGACACCGCACAGGCCTATCCGCTGATTCATACCATTCGCGGCGTCGGGTTCTGCCTCCGTGCTCCTCATTAAGACCCTACGGTCCACGACGTTCAGACTCGCGATTCTTTATATCGTGATCTTCAGCGTCGCGACGGCGGGGTTGATTGCCTTTGTCTATTGGTCGGCGACGCGTTACGTGACGAGCGGCGATCATCCGGCATTCGCGAACGATATCGAAATCGCCATGGCGCTCTGGCTCGCGTTGGTCCTAGCGATCGCGGGGATCGCCAGCGTGACCGTGACGCGACGCACGGTCGGACGAATTGAAGCCATCAACGCGACGAGCCGAGCAATCCTGTCGAGCGGCCTTGGCGAGCGGATCCCCTTGCGAGGCACGCATGACGAATGGGACGAACTAGCCGCAAATCTCAATTCCATGCTCGATCGAATTGAAGCGTTGATGACGCAGGTTCAGCAAGTTTCCGACAATGTCGCGCACGACCTCCGCACGCCTTTGGCCCGCATGCGCGGGCGTCTCGAGAAGGCCTGCAATCGGCGCCGGGATGACGACGATCAGGCGCTTATTTCGGATACATTGGCCGATCTCGATACCGTCCTGCGGATGTTTGCTTCTCTCACCCGCATCTCGCAGATCGAGGCCTATGATCGAACCGCATCGTTCGGTCCGGTCAATCTCGCCCAAATCGGCGGCGAGGTCGTCGAACTGTTCGACGCGGCCGCGGAGAACAGAGCCGTGCGCCTCCGTGTCGGCGGCGACGCAATTGTTCTTGCTCTTGGCGACAGAGATTTGCTGTTCGACGCGCTGGCGAATGTCGTCGATAACGCCATCAAACACGGTCGCGAGGGCGGACAGGTCGATGTCGAAGTGAAAAACAGCGCCGAGGGCGCAATCGTTTCCGTCGCCGACGACGGACCAGGCATTCCCGTCAGCGAATTCCAATCCGTTTTCAATCGCTTCTACCGTCTCGAGCGAAGTCGCGGCGTGCCCGGCAATGGTCTCGGGCTCAGTCTCGTGGCCGCAGTCGCTCATCTTCATGCGGCTCAAATCTCACTGGCCGGCAATTATCCCGGTCTTAAGGTCACGCTTTTCTTTCCGACTGTCGCAGGCATTCACGTCGCCTCTTCTTCGTTCGTTCGCAAACACAACGACTAATTGTCGCGCCGGAGTCTGACACATTTGTCATTTGAAAACACACTGCCTTTATGGCCAGATCTGTCAATCGAAGATTTGGACGTTGTCGTAAGCGCGGCCCTCTTACCTGCCTGACAGAGGGGAGTGGCGGAGCGCAACGACGAAGATCGCGGTTGCGCCGACGGCGGATGGTCATTGCGGCGATCGGAGCGAAGGGGAACTGACGGAGTTTCATTCGTGTCTGCCGAATTCGAACTCTTCAGCTCTCTCCTTTCCGGCCTCGCCGCCAGGAATGACGTCGGAATCCTGTTGCGCCTACGGCGCAGCGAAGGTGGGACGAAAACCGAAGCTAAGTTGAGAACAGTGCGAAACAGATCCCGCCGCTTTCAACTCCGGTTTCGCGCGACATGCCAAATTTTAAGCCTGGCATATGCGCTGGTTGCCTCTGACGGGATCGCAATGGCGCAGAGCGATCCACAAGTCAGCGAATTCATGGCGGCCATCAATAGCAGCATCGCCGAGCTTGCCGCCCGATCGGGAGCCGACGCCGCTGGCATTTGCAGGCGCATTAACATGCAGGTCGTCAATATCGACGCCATCGCGACCAATGCGTTAGGCGATGGCGCGAGCGGCATGTCATCACGCCAGCGCGCCGACTATCGCGCGGCGGCGTTGCGTTGGGCGATCCGCGATTGCGTACGCATGAATGGCGACAACAGCGGCCGGCCTTTGACGTTTGTGGAGCTTCGCCGCGGGCAGTCGGGAGGCCTGTTGCTCGCGACCCGGTCCGATCAACCTTCGCACACGGTCGTGTGGCGCCTGGGCGGGCCGAACCGGCTCAAGGCGTTCGATGTCGTCGTCGATGGGCGCAGCATGACTCTTGCGCTGCGCGACGAGACCGCAGCTTTGCTGAATCGAAGCGACAACAATATCGACGCGGCGATTGTAACCCTGGGGCGCTGATCCCCAATCAGACAGTGAGCCATCGGCATGATGCGAGCGGTCCCATTGATCCGTATGGAAAATGTCGGGCGCATATTCGACGGCGGCGCGATCGTCGCGTTGCGGGACGTGAATCTCTCCATAAACGAAGGGGAATGTGTCGCGATCATCGGCAAGAGCGGCAGCGGCAAAAGCAGTTTGATTCAATTGTTGTGCGGTTGCGACGAGCCGACTTCGGGGCGCGTGCGCTGGCGTGAGCGACCCGCGCCCAGCCCGCGGCAATGGCGAATGCTGCGGGCGACGGACATCGGCATCGTGTTCCAGGAATTCAATTTGTTGCCGATCCTGACCGCGCTCGAAAACGTCGAAATCGCCATGGTCGGTCAGGGCGTTTCTGCGGCGAAGAGGCGGCGTCGCGCGGCGGAACTGCTCGCGAGAGTCGGGTTGGAAACGCGCCAGCATCATCTGCCGGCGAAACTGTCCGGCGGCGAGCGGCAGCGGGTCGCGATCGCCCGCAGCGTCGCGAACAACCCGGCGCTGCTTTTGGCGGACGAGCCGACTGGAAGCTTGGACAGCGTCAGCGCCGCCGCCGTAACGGACCTGATGTTCGAAATGCAGCGGACGCACGGCGCTGCCCTTGTCGTGGCGACCCACGATCAAAGTTTGGCCGCGCGTTGTCGGCGTCGGGTTGTGATGAAGGATGGCTGCATCGTGGACGATAGCGCGGCCGCGAGCGCGCCGGCTTGGAGCGTCGAACGCGTCTCTCCCGAAAAAGCGCTCGGATGCGCTCGCGATCGCGGCGGCGGGACGGAGGCGCGGCCATGAATCTGATCGTTTTCGCACTGCGAAATCTCGTCCGGCGGCCCGCGCGTAGTTTGGTGGTTGCGGCGAGCGTCGGCCTGGCCGCCGCCTCGGCTCTCAGCCTGCTCGCGCTTGCAGGAAGCGTCGAACGCGGTGTTGGTGAAGGAGCGGACGAACGGGGCGCCGACCTGACCGCGCTCCCCCGCCGCGCCTCGGATATATTTTCGGGCTTTGTCGCCGAGGACGCCAAGAAAAAGCTGGCGCTGATTCCCGGCGTTCAGGATGTTGCGGGCGAACTGGTGATGTACGCGCCCGTCGACCGCGATCAGCAAAAACTGTTGACCGGCTGGGCCGACGACGGCTTCTTTTGGTCACGAATGCCGGTTGGCCGCGGTCGCACACCTCGGTCTGGCGAACGTGGCGTCGTCGTTCTGGGCGAGGGCGTCGCGGAGGGGCTCAACAAGAATGTTGGCGACACGGTCGATATATTGGACGCGTCGTTCAAAATTGTCGGGATCGCCGCATACCAGTCCGCTCTGAACCGCTCGATGATTTACATGCCCTTATCGGACTTGCAGGAAATCGCCTTCCGACAAGGGCAGGTTTCGCTGTTTCAGATCAAGCTTCGACCTTCGCTGACGTCCTCCGATATCGATGTCGTCAAGGCCGATGTCGCGCGCATCGACTCTCTGA
>NZ_JAYSBG010000259.1:0-5110 GCF_041915505.1 Rhodoblastus sp.
AGCGCGCCGGTCCAGGGCGTGATTCGCAAGTCCGAAACGCCCAATGCGGTCGATGAAATCAAGGATTCGGTGGTGCGCGGCTCGTTCCTGCAGGGCGAACCGATTCGCCGCGAGAAATTGTTCAAGGGCGCCAATTCCGGCTTCCTCTCGGCGATCGTCAATCCGGGCTATCGCGCGGTCGCGATCACCATTGACGACAATGGCGCCAATACGGCCGGCAAGTTCATCCTCCCCAACGACCGCGTCGATGTGATTCGCATCTATCGCGACGAGGACGCCGCCAAGCTCGGCGCCGGCGATCCCTATATCAGCGAGACTCTGGTCACCAATGTCCGCGTGCTCGCGATCGGCCAGAACGCCCAGGACAAGGGCGGCCAGCCCTTCGCCTCCGGCTCGACCGCCACGCTCGAACTCGATCCCCGCCAGGCCGAGACCGTGATTCTCGCTCAGCGCGTTGGCCAACTCTCGCTGGTGCTGCGTTCCATGCAGGACAGCCAGCAGAACGCCGCCTCGCCGGAGACCATCAACCAGATCGAACACAATCGCGCGGTCACCGTGGTGCGCGCAGGCGTCGCAACCCAGTCGCGCGGAAAATGAGCAATCGGCGAAGCCGCCCCGAACAGGCGCCGCCCAGGAGTGTGAGACGATGCAGATGATGCGCCCAAGGCTGGTCGGAGGTTTTGTCGCTTTGCTCGCCTTTGCCGCGCCGGCAATGGAGCGGCCCGCGCAAGCCTATGACAACAATGACGTCGCGCTTCAGGGATCGAGCGCGGTGCGCCGCGTGACCATGGGCGTCGGCAAATCGATCATCGTCGAGCTGCCTGGCGACGCCGGCGAGATTTTCGTCGGCAATCCGGCCATCGCCAATGCGGTCGTGCGTTCGGCGCGCAAGATCTACATCATCGGCCAGGCGGCGGGCCAGACCACGATCTACGCCATGGACAAGCAGGGCCGCCGGATCGCCACGCTGGAAATCTCGATCGGCCGCGACATCGGCGAATTGCAGAACATCATCCGCACCGCCTTGCCCAGCGCCCGCATCACCGCGCGCACCATCAATGATTCGATCATCCTCACCGGCGAGGTCGATTCGCCCGGGGATATGCAGACCGCGCTCGATATCGCCAAGGGCTTCGTCGACAGCGTGAACAAGACCTCCGGCGGCATCAACGGCGCCGCCGGCGCCGGCATGGTCGTCAATGCGATCACCGTCAAGGGCCGCGACCAGGTGATGATCAAGGTCACCATCGCCGAGGTCCAGCGCAATATCGCCAAGCAGCTCGGCGTGTCCTCGTCGACCCTCGCCGGCAATTGGGGCACCTTCACGCAGGACAACCCGTTCACGGTGAACAACGGCGTGCTGAGCAGTGGCGCGCTCAACACCGTGACCAATTTCGGCGGCCCCTGGTCGCTGAAACAGACCCTGACCGCCTTCGAACGCAATGGCGTCGCTCGCACCCTGGCCGAGCCGACCGTCACCGCCGTATCGGGCGAAGGCGCGAAATTCACGGTCGGCGGCGAAGTCCCGATCAACGCCGGCACCACCTGCAACGGCACGGGCTCGACGTCGAACTGCACCGCCAGCGTGACCTACAAGATGTACGGCGTGACCCTGAACTTCACGCCGGTCGTGCTGGCGTCGGGCCGCATCTCGCTGCGCCTCGCCACCGAAGTGTCGGAAATCGACCCCTCGACCTCCAGCGTGATCAACGGCCTGTCGGTGCCCGGTTTCCGCACCCGCCGCCACGACACCACGGTCGAACTGCCGACCGGCGGCTCAATCGCCACCGCCGGCCTGATCGAATCCGCCTCCAACCAGGTGCAGAACGGCGTGCCCGGCGCGATGAACCTGCCGGTCCTCGGCCAGTTGTTCCGCTCCCGCGACTATCAGCGCAAGGAAACCGAGCTGCTGATCATCGTCACGCCCTATCTGGTCAAGGCGGTTCCCGCCAGCGCTCTTGCCCGGCCCGATGACAATTTCGCGGACGCCAACGACCCGCAGGCCTGGCTGCTCGGACGCGTGAACAAGCTCTATTCCTCCACCGACAATCCCGAAGCGGCGAAACATTTCAGCGGCCGCGTCGGCTTCATCCACGACTGAACCCGCTCGGCGCGTTGGGGAAGCCGCGCTTCCTCAACGCCCCCGAGCGAGGCCATACCGGCAAGCGCAACGATCGAGACGGACCATCATGTCGCACTTTCGCCCCCTTCGGACTAGAATCCGCCGGCCGCTCGCCGAAAAACTCAGGCTCGCCGCCTTGCTCGGCCTCGCCGCGCCGCTCGCCGCCTGTTCCGGCGTGGACCGCGTCGTGACCGGCTCGACCGGCCCGAACGACTATCGCACGCGCCACCCGATCGAGCTGAAACAGGGACGCGCCGATCTGGAAGTGCTGCCGGAAGTGCGCAATGGCGAACTCGACACGCGCACCCGCGCCCAGGTCAAGCAATTCGCGCAGGACTATCGCGGCAACGGCTCCGGCGAAATCGGCATCGCGCTGCCCCAGGGCGGGCGCAGCGGCGGCGAGGCCCGCTCCGCTTTGCCCGGCATCCGCCGCGCGCTCGCCGCCGGCGGCGCCCATGGCTATGTCAGCGTCTCCTATTATCCGGTCGCCAATCCGACGCTCGCCGCGCCGGTGCGCCTGTCCTATTCCACCATCGTCGCGCAGACGCCCACGCGCTGCGGCCAATGGCCGAACGATCTGGCCTCGGGCAGCTCGACCATCGGCTGGAAGAACGAGGAATATTGGAATTTCGGCTGCGCCAGCCAGCAGATGATGGCGACGCAGGTGGCCGATCCGCGCGACCTCGCCGGCCCGGCCGCAGTGTCCCCGCCGGATTCGCACATTGTCGGCCGCGCGATCGACGCCGTGCGCCAGGGCAAGGATCCCGGGACGGCCTGGGCCACTCAAAACAGCAGCATCAGCACTGTAGGAAACTGACCCATGGCCAGCGAGTCGCTCGATCCTTCCGCCCAGTCGCAGGGGGCCTCCATCGCCCCGATGCCGCGCGTTTCCCTGCAGGCCTTCTGCGAAACGCCCGATCTCGCCGCGCTCATCAACGAGGCGGCGGGCGATCGCCGCATGGAAAAGGCCCATGTCAAGGTCAATATGGGCGGGGCCAATGCGGCCGTGGAGGCCTATCGCACCTCGCCGACGCCCAATATCATCGTCATCGAATCCAACGCCCAGCGCGGCGAACTCGTCGGACAGCTCGAAGCGCTCGCGGAATTTTGCGATTCCGGCACCAAGGTCGTCGTCGCCGGCCGCCAGAACGACATCACGCTCTATCGCGAGCTGATCTCGCGCGGCGTCAGCGATTATCTGGTCGAGCCCTTCGGCGTGATGGAATTCATCAGCGCGCTGTCCGCGCTCTATAATCACGATCTTTCCGCGCCGCTCGGCCGGGTGATCGCCGTGGCCGGCTGCAAGGGCGGCGTCGGCGCCTCCTGCGTCGCGCATAACATGGCCTGGTCGATCGCGCGCGATCTCGACACCGCCACCGTCGTCGCCGATCTCGACCTCGCCTTCGGCACCACCGGTCTCGATTTCAACCAGGATCCGCCGCAGGGCATCGCCGAGGCGATCTTCTCGCCGGAACGCCTCGACTCCAATCTGGTCGACCGCCTGCTGTCGAAATGCAGCGAGAAGCTTTCGATCCTGGCGGCGCCGGCGACCGTCGAGCGCGGCTATGACCTGTCGGAAAACGCGCTCGACGCCTTGGTCGAAATCCTTCGCGCGACGACGCCCTATATCGTGCTCGACCTGCCCCATGTCTGGACGGCGTGGTCGCGCCGCCTGCTGGTCTCGGCGGACGAGGCGATCATCGTGGCTTCGCCCGAACTGGCCAGCCTGCGCAACGCCAAGAGCATGCTCGACAATCTCCGCGCCGCCCGGCGCAACGATCCCCCGCCGCGCTTCGTGCTGAACGGCGTCGGCCTGCCCAAGCGGCCCGAGATTTCGCCCGCCGATTTCGCCAAGGCGGTGGAGGGCGAGCCCGCCGCGGTCGTGCCCTTCGACGCCAAATTGTTCGGCACCGCCTCCAACAACGGCCAGATGATCGCCGAAATGGAAGACGGCGCCAAAACGGCGGAGCTGTTCAGCGATCTCGCGCGCGTCGTCACCGGACGCGGCGTTATCAAGCGCGAACGCAAGGGGTTCTTCTCGCCGATCCTGGCGGTGTTCAAGGGCTGACCGGCGGCGTCCGAATCCGGGTTGAGGCCGTAGTATAGAGTTTAGGGAGCACGGAAGGACGATGTTTGGAAAGCGCTCAGGCGGCCAAAGCGCGCCGCCACGTTCGCCTCAAAAGGCCGCGCCGGATTCTTTCGCGCCCGCGCTCGCCGCCGCTCCCGCCGTGGCGGCGCCGACGCCCGCCCCGGCGCCGCCGCCCGCGCCAGAAAACCGGCGCTCCGACGAATATTACCAGACCAAGAGCCTGATCTTCGGCGCCTTGATCGAGGCGATCGATCTGTCGCAGCTCTCGAAGCTCGATTCCGAAAACGCGCGCGAGGAAATCCGCGACATTGTCAACGAGATCATCGCGATCAAGAATGTCGTGATGTCGATCTCCGAGCAGGAGGACCTGCTCGAGGACATCTGCAACGACGTGCTCGGCTATGGCCCGCTCGAACCGCTGCTGGCGCGCGACGACATCGCCGACATCATGGTCAATGGCGCGACGCGCACCTTCATCGAAGTCGCCGGCAAGATCCAGCTCACCAATGTCCGCTTCCGCGACAATACGCAGCTGATGAACATCTGCCAGCGCATCGTCAGCCAGGTCGGCCGCCGCGTCGACGAAGCCTCGCCGATCTGCGACGCGCGCCTGCTCGACGGCTCCCGCGTCAACGTCATCGCGCCGCCGCTGGCCATCGACGGCCCGGCGCTCACCATTCGTAAGTTCAAGAAGGACAAGCTGACCCTCGATCAGCTCACCCGCTTCGGCTCGATCTCGCCGGAAGGCAGCGAGATCCTGAAGATCATCGGGCGCGTGCGCTGCAACGTGCTGATCTCCGGCGGCACGGGCTCCGGCAAGACCACCTTGCTCAATTGCATGACCAATTACATCGATCACGACGAGCGCGTGATCACCTGCGAGGACGCGGCGGAACTGC
>NZ_JAYSBG010000260.1:0-5076 GCF_041915505.1 Rhodoblastus sp.
TTTCGGAATCCGGGAACAAGCCTGATGCGCCAGCGCGCGGCGCCGCCGCCCTTCGCCCTGCTTTTCCCTCTGGCCGCCCTCGACGCCATCGCCGTCGGCTTCGGCTGGCTCGCCGCTTTTTCCGAACGTTTCGCAAACTGGTCGATCGCCGACGCCGTCGAATGGCATCAGAAGGAATTGCTGTTCGGCTTTGTCGCCGCCGCCATGGCGGGGTTTCTGTTCACCGCTTTGCCGCGCTGGACGAAGCGTCCGCTGAGCGAGGGCGCCGTTCCGGCTTTCATCGGCATGTGGGCCTTCGCTCGATTCATCCCGACGCAGCCATGGCCGCTCGGCCTTGTCCAAGGCATGCCGTGCGCGCTGCTGGCCGGCGTCGCCGCCCATCACGTGATCAGGGCGAATGACCGGCGCAACCGGAAGACCATTGTGCTGCTGGCGCTTTATGCGGCGGCGGCCGTCGTGTGCTGCGGTCCATTCGCGCCGCCAAGCCAGGCCTTGGCGGCGCATGTCGCGGTCGCTGCGACCGTGGCGCTGGCCATGCTGATCGGCGGGCGCGTCCTTCCGGCCCTGACGGCGCGCTTCGACATGCTTTGCGGCGAAATGGCCCGGCCGCCGCGCCGGCGGGCGATCGAGCCGATTTCGGCCGCGTTGGCCATCGCGGCCCTCGCCTCGCAATTGTTGGCGCCCGAGGCCCCATGGACGCCCGCCGGCCCGTTCGCGGCCGGCGCGGCGCAATTCCTGCGCATGGCGTCCTGGGTCGGGCGGCGGACGTTCGAGACGCCGACGCTGGTCGCGCTCTATGCGACCTACGCATCCCTCCCGCTTGGCTTTATCCTCGTTGCAGCCCACGGCGTCGCGCCCGACACCGTCCCGGCCGCGATGGCGATCCATGTCTGGGCGATCGGCGGGTTTGGCGGGATGGTCCTGACGATCATGTCGAGCATGATCAGGAAGCGATGCGGGCTCGCCTTCGTCGTCTCTCCGGGGAGCGAGGCGGCGGCCGCGCTCTGTCTTGTCGCGGCGGCGGCGCGCGCCGGGGCCTGTTTCTGGCCAAGCCTTTTTCCGGTCTCGGCCGTCGCCTGGACGGCGGCGTTCGTCCTGTTTCTCTATGCGTTTTGGACGCCTCTGTTCGAAGCAGCGTTCAGGGTACAGCCAGTGGCGCGGCGCCGCACGCCCCAAACAGAAAGCCATTGGTGAATTCCGCCCCGGGATGGCCGGCCCGCAATCGGGACAGCCCCTCCCGCGGCGCGATCCGTCCCGCCGCGACATCGGCGAAAGCCCGAGCCACCGAGACAAAATCCCCGCTGTGCGGCGACAGCCGCAAGCTCGTGACGCCGGCTTTTCCGAGCTGTTCGAAATCGCCGATCAAATTCGCAAATTTGTGCGACAAGGTCTGGACCCCGTTGATCGCGAGGAAATCCACGCCATCGAGCGTTCGCGTCACCAGACCGTCGGGGTCCTGCTCGCACACGAAATGACAGGAGTCCTTGGTCAGGCCATGGGCGCGGGCGTGGTAGCAGCGCCCCGAAATGGCGAGCGGAATCCGCCCATAGGCCCAGACTTCCATAACGACGCCGCTGTCGAGCGCCTGCCGTCCCAGGCTTTCGACGGAGGCGAAGGGCAGTTCGGGTGGAAGGCAGATACGCCGCGCGCCGCGCCGCGCCAGAAAGTCCATGGTCGCTTCATGATAGACATTCACGAGCGGGCCGACCGAAAAGGCCCTATCGGGCGCCACCCAGTCCATCAGCGTCAGGTCGTTGATCTCGATCTCGTGCGCGGCCTGCTCAAATAATTCGCGCGCCGCGCGCCGCTCACGGTCGAGCGTGATCAGCGCCAGAGACGTCAGGACGACCGCCTTGCCGGCGCGCTCCAGCCGTTCGATGACGTCGGGAATCCGATCGGCGTAGAAGGGCGCGCGTTTCGAGCAGACGAGTTCGCCGATGACGACGCGATCGACCGGCGCCTCATCGGCGATGCGGGCGTAAAAGTCCGCTATTTCCTCGGCCGGCCAGTTGAACTGGAGCGGTCCGACGGTGAGTTCGAATCTTTTGTCCGGCACGATGCTCTTCCCAGTCAACGCCATGTTTTCCGATAGGCGCCCGAAGTGGTTTGCTGCCCCTCGGTCAAAGCCCGCAATGCGCCGGCCTCGATCGGACGGCCCGCCGCATGATCGTCCAGCGCGCGCCGGAAGCTGCGCACGACCGCCTCGGTATAGGCCCGGCTGCGCTGGCGGCCTTCGATCTTCAACGCCGAGACGCCAGCCTCAGCCAGTTGCGGAATCAAGGCCGCCGCATCGAGGCTGACGGGGTCCTCGAAAACATGGCCCTTGTAGTCTCCGGCCTCGAAGACCCCTTTGCACAAGGTGGGATAAGGGGCAGGCTGGCCCTCCGCGACGCGATGAATGGCGAAGCCGCCGAGCCGCGACACCAGGTCGCCGCCCTCCTGGCGATAATCGACATGGCTGGCGGGCGAGCAGGCGCCGTTCATGTTCGGCGATTTCCCGGTCGCGTAGGAGGAGAGCGAGCAGCGTCCTTCCGCCATCACGCACAGGCCGCCGAAGATGAAGACTTCGGTCTCGACGTCGATCTCGCGATTGATCGCGGCGATTTCCTGCACGCTCAGCACGCGCGGCAGCACGACCCGTTTGACACCGAAATTCCGCGCGTAAAATCGAATTGCGTCGGCGTTCGCCGCCGCCGCCTGAACCGAGAGATGCAAACGCAGGTCCGGATGATGATTCGCGGCATGATCCAGCAGGCCGAGATCGGCCAGGATGACGGCGTCGGCGCCGAAGCGCGCGCAATCGTCCAGCGCATCGCTCCAGAGCCGGAAAGCCCCGGCGCGCGGAAATGTGTTGAGCGCGACCAGAACCTTGGCGTCGTGGCGGTGCGCGAAGGCGATCGCCTCCGCCATTTCCGCGCGCGAGAAATTCAGCCCGGGGAAATTGCGCGCATTGGTTTCGTCATTGAAGCCGCAATAGACCGCATGGGCGCCCGCCTCGATGGCGGCGCGCAAGGCGGCGGGCGTTCCGGCCGGGCAGACGAGTTCGAGCGCCTGGCCCGCCGTCATTCCCGCGCTCCCTGTTCATGCCGTGTGAGGGCGACGCCGGTCCAGCGCGCCGCAAACGCCGCCAGCCCCTGCGCGGGGCGGAGGGCGAGGGATTCGAATGGCCCCAGCAAAGCCGCGGCCTCGCGAGCGAGATCGATCTCTTCATTGTCGATGGCGTTGCGCAGCGCGAGAACAGCCTCGGTGTCGCCCTCGATCACGAGATCGCGCGAGAAGAACAGAGCGTCGCCGTCATAGGCGCCATGAACGAGGCCAATCAGCGCCGCCAGCGGGCCGGCGACGCGCGCATCCCAAGCGCCCGCGGCCTCGCGCCTTACGGCTTCGAGCCGGGGCGCCTCCGGGCGCGGCGACAGCTGGAAAGCCAGCGGGAGATCCGTCGGATCGATCAGGAAAATCTTGCCCGCCTGCGCTCCGAGGCGCGCGAACAGCGCTGGGTGGCGGCGTCCGAGGCTGCCGGCGAGCCTTGCCGCGACGAAGGACAGCGGCGTCAGCGGCGCAAGCCGCAAGGCGGCCGCGCCCGCCGAAGGAAACAGGGGGATGGCGTTCATGCTGGACATGACGCGGTTAAACCAGAGGACGCGACGATGCGCTTTAACCATCGTCAAGGCGCGCGGACTTCTTTCGCGGCAGGAAGCGCCATGTCCTTTCGCACCGTTCCTCCGTTCCGCGACCTGCGGGCCTTTCTTTTTCACCTGGAAGAGCAGCGACAACTGGCCCGCATCGGCGAGCCGGTCAGCCTCGTTCACGAAATGACCGAAGTGCATCGCCGCGTGCTTCTCGCGGGCGGACCGGCTCTGCGTTTCGAGCGCGCGAAAGGCGCCGCCATGCCGGTCATCGCCAATCTGTTCGGCACGCCGGAACGGGTCGCGGCCGGTTTCGGCGTCGGACTCGACGAAATCCCAGACCTCGGCGAAATGCTCGCGGCGCTGCGCGAACCCGCGCCGCTCGACGGCCTGCGCGACGCTTTGGGCCGATGGCCGATGGTTCGCGCGGCGCTGGCGACCCGTCCCAACCCCGTCGCACGGCCGGAATGCCAGCAGGAGCGCCTGCTCGGCGCCGATATCAACCTCGGGCTCCTGCCGATCCAGACGTGCTGGCCCGGCGAGCCCGCGCCGCTCATTACCTGGCCGCTGGTGATCACCCGCGCGCCGGAATCCGAGGCCGACGATACGGCGCGGATGAACATCGGCGTGTACCGGATGCAGGTTCTCGGCAAGGATCGCGCCATCATACGCTGGCTGGCCCACCGGGGCGGCGCGGCGCATCATCGGGCCTGGGCCGCGCGCGGCGAGGACATGCCGGTCGCCGTGGCGATCGGGGCCGATCCGGCGACCATTCTCGCCGCCGTCCTGCCATTGCCCGAGACGGTTTCCGAACTGCGCTTCTCCGGCGTGCTGCGCGGCGAGCGCCCGCGCGTCGCCCCCGCCCTGACCGCGCCCCTGCTCGTGCCCGCCGAAGCGGAGATCATCCTCGAAGGCTATGTCTCGGCCACGGAAACCGCGCCGGAGGGGCCCTATGGCGACCACACCGGCTATTACAACAGCGTCGAGCCTTTTCCGGTGATGCGCGTGACCGCGATCACCATGCGGCGCGATCCGCTTTACCTCACCACTTTCACCGGCAAGCCGCCGGACGAGCCCTCGGTGATCGGCGGCGTGCTCAACGATCTGGCCCTGCCGACCATCCGGCGGCAAATGCCGGAAATCGTCGATCTCTGGCTGCCGCCCGAGGCCTGTTCCTATCGCACCGCCATCGTCTCCATTCGCAAGTCCTATCCCGGACAAGCAAGGCGGGTGATGATGGGCCTGTGGGGCATGCTGCCGCAGTTCAATTACACCAAGACCATCGTCGTCGTGGACGACGACATTGATGCGCGCGACTGGAAAGAGGTCGCCTGGGCGATGGCGACCCGCATGGACGCATCGCGCGATCTGCTGACGCTCGACAACACGCCGATCGACTATCTCGATTTCGCATCGCCGGCGCCGGGCCTCGGCGGCAAGCTCGGCCTCG
>NZ_JAYSBG010000261.1:0-5069 GCF_041915505.1 Rhodoblastus sp.
GATCGGGATGAAGCGCAGGGCCTCGTTCTGAAGCGAGGGCGTCAGCAGGACGACGAGCACGGCGACGCCCGCCAGCACCGTTCCGCCCATAACCCACAATACAACCGCCAGTCTGGTCATCGTCGCCTCCGCGAAATGCCTGCGGCGCTCTATAAGAAGCCTGCGACGATACAGTTGTTTCGCCGCAGGCTTCCGCCGCTCGCTCCCCCCAGCGCGACAAAGCCTAAGCCGTCTTTCCCGCATCTTGCCGGAGACCCCGAGCCTCGCGCCGGAGCCGCAGCCCGTCGTTGACGTGAATCAAGAAGCAGGCGTGCTGCGGCGTTTGGACGCAGAACGAAAAAGGCCGCCCAAAGGCGGCCTTGATGTGGTTTCTGCCGGTTGCTCCGGCGTTCGCCAAAGCTTCCGTTGTGCCGGTCGCTCTGGCGTACGCCAACCGCTTCAGGAATTAGCGCGAATAGAATTCGATGACCAGATTCGGCTCCATCTGCACCGGATAGGGCACTTCATTCTGGAGCGGGATGCGGGTCAGCTTGGCGGTCATCTTGGAATGATCGACCTCGTAATAATCCGGCACATCGCGCTCGGTCAGGCCGACCGATTCCAGCACGGTGACGAGCTGGCGCGAGGCTTCCTTGACCTCGATCACGTCGCCCGGCTTGACCAGATAGGACGGGATGTTGACGCGACGGCCATTGACCTTGACGTGGCCGTGGTTGACGAACTGGCGCGCGGCGAAGACGGTCGGCACGAATTTGGCGCGATAGACCAGCGCGTCGAGGCGGCGCTCCAGCAGACCGATCAGGTTATCCGACGAGTCGCCCTTCATGCGGATCGCCTCGGCGTAATATTTGCGGAACTGCTTCTCGGAAATATTGCCGTAATAGCCCTTGAGCTTCTGCTTGGCCTTGAGCTGGGTGCCGAAATCGGACAGCTTGCCCTTGCGGCGCTGGCCGTGCTGGCCGGGGCCATATTCGCGACGGTTGACCGGGCTCTTCGGGCGGCCCCAGATGTTCTGGCCCATGCGGCGGTCGATTTTATATTTGGCTTCGGAACGCTTGGTCATTTCTGTCCTCAACAAGGTGCGACACGAGGACAGCCCGACGTCGCCGCGAAAACGCAGCGCGCAAAAGCGTCCCCCCGCCGCGCGGGTGGAACGCGCCCTCCTCTGCCCGAATATTTCCGGGCCGACAGACCACTCACCTTTTGGTCGGACGACCTGGAAGGGAGCAATCGCGGGTGCGAAAAAGCTCCGCGCCCGGAAACCAGGCGCAGAAGAAGGCGCATCCCTACAGGCCCTCGCCCGCCCCGTCAAGGGCTGCGGCGGAAAGGTAGCAATGGATTGCTTCGCTCCGCTCGCAATGACGAACGCGCCTTCGCCGGTGCGCAAGCGATTTGCCGTTAACCCGTTGTTCAGTTTAAAAGCGTCCTTTGTCTTGACCGACATTGGCCGCTTCGATGAACCGCGCCCCCAAGATTCTTGTTTTCGATTCCGGCCTCGGCGGCCTCACCGTGTTCCGCGCGCTGGCGGCGCAGCGCCCCGACGCCGATTATGTCTATGCGGCCGACGATCTCGGCTTTCCCTATGGCCCCCGGAGCGAGGACGAAGTCACGGCCCTCGTGCTGGCCGCCATGGAGCGCCTGATCGCCGATCACGCGCCGGATTGCGTCGTCATCGCCTGCAACACCGCCTCAACCCTCGTGCTGCCCGTCCTGCGCGCACGCTGGCCGGCGATTCCCTTTGTCGGCACCGTTCCCGCGATCAAGCCGGCGGCCGAATATTCGCAATCGCGGCTGATTTCCGTGCTCGCCACGCCCGGCACGGTGGCGCGCGACTATACACGCGACCTGATCGACAAATTCGCCGGCCATTGCGAGGTGACGCTGGTCGGCTCGAAACAGCTCGCCGGCCTCGCCGAAGCTTTCATGCAAGGCGAAACCCTCGACGAGAGCGCCGTCGCGCGCGAGATCGCGCCGTGTTTTGTCATGCGCGAAGGCCGGCGCACCGACGCCGTGGTGCTGGCCTGCACCCATTATCCGCTGCTGCTGGACGCCTTTGTCCGGCTCGCGCCCTGGCCCTTGCGCTGGATCGACCCCGCCCCGGCCATCGCCCGCCGCGCGGATCATGTGCTCTCGGCGCATTTCCCGACTCATGTCGTGCGCGACGCCGCTTTCGTCTTGGTCTTCACCAGCGGCGCGGCGCCCGCGCCCCGGCTGCTGAAAACCATCGACCTGTTGCGGCAGACCGTCGCCCGCGAAACCCTCGCGCGCGCCTCGGCCTGATCTCTCCCGCCTGCACAACGTCCAGTTTAGTGAGCCGGCGCGATCGTGCAGGTCGCGCCGCCGCCGGCCCGATCGGCGATCGCGCCGGGATCGATCGCGCAGTCCAGCGCCCCCGTCGCCTCGAAAATCGAGCCGGCCGCGCCGTCCGAGGGCACGCCATTCTCGACCAGGGTCGCGTAGAGTTCATGCGCCAGTCGGCCCTTCAACGACACTTTCTTCGCGCCGAAGGTCAGTTCGCAGGAATGGGCGGTGATATCGACATTGCTCGCGCGGCAGACGACCGAATCGGCCTTCACCGCGAAAGTCGCGCTCCTGGGGAATTTCGCGCTGGCGCGGCCATCCAGATATTTCCGCAGCACGGCCTTTTGCGCCAGGGACAGGTGCGGCGCATGCTGCCCGACCAGCGCCGCCAGCGCCAAGGCGCCGCCGCCGGACACGTTGGCGACATTAGCGGCCGCCGCCGGAGCCGCCATGCAGACAACCGCCGATGCGACAAGGATGAGGCGTTTCATGAAAAATCCCTCCGAGGCGCGAAGCTTATACTAAGTTTCGATGATCGCGACTCATCGCGATCATCGAGGCCCCTCGCATCAGCTCGGCGTCGCATTCGCTCCTGACCGGTTCTCATAAATGAGAACCGGAATTAACCGCGAAGCGCGGCGCCCGCCAGATCCCTCTCCGTCACGAGAACTTGTTCGCCTTCGGGAATCCCTTCGGCGGCAGGCGTCCGGCGTCGGCGCGATGGCCGAGCCATTCGGTCAGCGCCTCCTGCGCGACATTGAAGACACGGCCCGCCGGGTCGACCCAACTCAGCCCCTCTCCGAGCGTGAAGGGCTTGATGTCGGAAAGGCCGCCGTCCTTATAACGTTGCAGGCGCACGCCCTTGCCGCGTGTCATTTCGGGCAGTTCGGACAGCGGGAAACAAAGCAATTTCCGGTTCTCGCCGATGACCGCGACATGATCGCCGTCGGCGGCCACGACGAAGCGCGCCTTGGCGGGCGCGTCCACGCCGAGCAGCATCTTGCCCTTGCGCGTATTGCCGATCATGTCGTCCTGCGCGGCGAGGAAGCCGCGCCCGTCCGAGGCGGCGACGATCATTTTCGCGCCCGGACGATAGACGAAGACCGCGGCGACATCCTCATTGTCGTCGATATCGGCGAGCAGGCGGATCGGCTCGCCGGCGCCGCGCCCGCCCGGCAGTTTCGAGGCTTCCAGCGTGAAAATCTTGCCGTCCGTGGAGAGGACCAGGATTTTCGACACCGTCTCCGCGAACAGCGACAGCCGCAAAGCGTCATCGCCCTTGAATTGCAGCGCGGAGAGATCGGCGACCTGGCCCTTCAGCGCGCGGATCCAGCCCTTCTGGCTGACCACCACGGTGATCGGCTCGCGCTCGACCAGCACGTCGGCGAGATCGAAATTCTCGGCATGGGCGGTGAGCGCCTCGAACGTCGTGCGGCGCTTGCCGATCGCCGTATTCGGCCCCCATTTCTTTTTGATCTCACGGATCTGCCAGGTGATGGTCTTCCACTGCCGCGCCTCGTCTCCGAGCAGGCCCTCGATATCGGCCTTTTCCTTGGTCAGGTCGGCATGTTCCTGGCGCAGCTCCATTTCCTCCAGCCGGCGCAGCGAACGCAGGCGGGTGTCGAGGATGTAATTGGCCTGGTTGTCGGTCAGCGCGAAGGTCGTCTTCAGGACGTCTTTCGGCTCCTCCTCCTCGCGGATGATGCGGATCACCTCGTCGAGATTGAGGAAGGCGATGATCATGCCGGCGAGGACTTCGAGCCGGCGCTCGATCTCGGCCAGCCGGAAGCGCGAGCGGCGGACCAGCACATTGCGGCGATGGTCGAGCCATTGCCGCAGGGCCTCGGGCAGCGAGAGCACGCGCGGCACCACGCCATCGACCAGAACATTCATGTTCATGGCGAAGCGGGTTTCCAGCTCGCTCATGCGAAACAGGCTTTCCATCATCACGCCGGCGTCGACATTGCGCGCGCGCGGCTCCAGCACGATGCGGACGTCCTCGGCCGATTCGTCGCGCACATCGGCGAGCAGCGGCAGTTTCTTTTCATTGACCAGTTCGGCGAGTTTTTCGATCAGCCGCGATTTTTGCACGCCATAGGGAATTTCCGTGACCACCGCGTTCCAGACGCCGCGCGCGCCCTCCTCCTTCGACCAGCGCGCGCGGATGCGGAATGAGCCGCGCCCGGTGCGATAGGTCTCGGCGATGACGTCGCGCGAATCGACGATAATGCCGCCGGTGGGGAAATCCGGCCCCGGCACGAATGTAATGAGCTGGTCGGCCCCCGCCTTGGGATTGGCGATGAGGTAAAGCGCGGCGTCGCAGAGTTCGGCGACATTATGCGGCGGAATGGAGGTCGCCATGCCCACCGCGATGCCCTGGCTGCCATTGGCGAGCAGGTTGGGGAAGGCTGCCGGCAGGACGACCGGCTCCTTCTGGTCGCCGGAATAATTCTCGCGGAAGTCGATAGCGTCTTCGTCTATGCCTTCGAGCAAGGCGCGCGCGACATCGGTCATGCGCGCTTCGGTGTAGCGATAGGCCGCCGCGCCGTCGCCGTCGATATTGCCGAAATTGCCCTGGCCGTCGACCAGCGGAAAGCGCGAGGAAAAATCCTGCGCCAGGCGCACCAGAGCGTCATAGATCGCCTGGTCGCCGTGTGGATGGAACGAGCCCATCACGTCGCCGACGATTTTCGCGCATTTCTTGAACGGGGCGCCGGGATCGAGCCGCAGGATGTGCATGCCATAGAGAATGCGGCGATGGACCGGCT
>NZ_JAYSBG010000262.1:0-5028 GCF_041915505.1 Rhodoblastus sp.
GTTGACATAGGCGATGGCCTCGTCGATGTCGCGACAGGCCACGACCGGCAGGACGGGGCCGAAAATTTCTTCCTGCATGATCCGCATGTCGTCGCGCGCATCGAGCACCAGCGTCGGCGCCAAGGTGTGAGCGCGGCCGCCGGCTTCGCCCGGATTGCGTCCGACCTCCCGAATGCGCGCCCCCTTGGCGCGGGCGTCGTCGATCAATCCGGTCAGACGACCGAAATGGCGGTCGTTGACGATGGACGTGTAGTCCTTGCTCGCCGGACCTGCCGGATAGAGCGCGGCCGCCGCCTTGTCGAAAGCGGCGGCGAAAGCCTCGATCCGGTCCTCCGGCACGAGCGCATAATCCGGCGCGATGCAGGTCTGGCCCGCATTGGCCAGTTTGCCGTAAGCGATGCTCGCCGCCGCGCTATCCAGCGCATGGCCCTTCGCGACAATGACCGGCGATTTTCCGCCCAGCTCCAGCGTGACGGGCACGAGATTTTCGCTGGCGGCTTTCATGACCGCGCGCCCGACCGGCGTGCTGCCCGTGAAGACGAGGTGATCGAACGGAAGCTCGGAAAAGGCCGCTCCGGTGGAGGCGTCGCCTATGACGACCGCGACTTCGTCCTGCGGGAACAGGTCCGCCAGCATCGTGGCGAGCAGATCGCTCGCGGCGGGCGTGAACTCGGACGGCTTGATCATCGCCTTGTTCCCGGCGGCGATCGCCGTCGCCAGCGGCATGAGCGCGAGCGAGACAGGATAGTTCCAGGGCGCCATAATGCCGACCACGCCAAGCGGCTGATATTCGATGCGCGCGCTTCCGAAACGCATCGGCAGGCCGACGTTACGGCGCGTCGGCCTCATGAAGCGGGGCAGATTCCGATGGAGATAATCGACGCCCATGACGAGCGACATGACTTCCATGATCGCCGTCTCGTGGCGGGAGCGGTGGCCAAAATCGGCGTGCAGCGCGTCTTCGATCTCGCGCCGGCGCGAGATGACGGCGCCGCGAAGTTTCTTCAGCGCCGCGCGGCGCTGGCCGAGCGATGGCGGGCCGTCGCGCAGGAAAGCGGCGCGCTGGTCGCCAAGGATCTGGTCAAGGCGATGATCGGCATCGATGGCCGTGACGGCGTTCATGCTCCGCTCCCATGTTGACGGCGCCAACTTATCAATATTGACATAAAACCAGAAGTAGGCGATGTCAACATATGTTTTCACCGTCAACTTCGAGGCAAAATGCAGGACGCTGAAAAACGCCCCTATCATCATGGCGACCTCAGGCGGACCATCATTGAAACCGCCATGGATATAATGAACGAAGAAAAAGGCTGGCAGTTCACGCTGCGGGAAGTCTCGCGCCGCGCGGGCGTCAGCCATGCGGCGCCCTACAAGCATTTTCCGGACAAGGCCGCCCTGCTGAATGAATTGGCTCTGCTCGGCTTCGACCGCCTTTACGAGGCGCTAGTGGCGGCTAAGCCTCGACAGCCGAACGTCATCCGCGACGCGTTTCTCGCCATAGCGCAGGCCTATCTCGACTTCGGCAAATCCAACCCCGCCCTCTACCGACTGATGTTCAGCGCCGAAGCCGGCAAGGCGGCCGATGTGCATCTGAACGAGCGAGCGCTTGCCGCATTCGGCGTACTGATCGCCTTGCTGGAGCGCGGGCAGTCCGAGGGAAAGTTGCGAAATCGCGACGTCCGCGGCCAGGCGACCGCCTGCTGGGCGGAAATGCACGGCGTCACCTTGTTGACGATCGACGGGCTGCTCCTGCCCGAGAAAGTCGGGCCCAACGCCCTCGACAACGCCCTCCTCACGCTGCTGGAGGGGCTGGAGAAGTAAGGGATAACGTCGCTCCTCGCCCGCAACGATGAAACCGTTCGGGCGTTCTTCAGGAAAGCGGCGGCGCGACACGGGAGGCGACCGCTCTTTTCACGCCCGACCGGGAGCCACCGCCATGTCCAGCGAGACCCAGTCCGACGCCGAAACGCATGAGGTCTTCAACCAGCCGTCCGAACTAGTGGATTACAATCTCTTCGCCGGCGATTGCG
This sequence comes from Rhodoblastus sp., assembly GCF_041915505.1. Lineage (GTDB taxonomy): Bacteria > Pseudomonadota > Alphaproteobacteria > Rhizobiales > Beijerinckiaceae > Rhodoblastus. Next base: position 2,034 of record NZ_JAYSBG010000262.1, read on the forward strand.
CGCTGCGGGAGGCTGTCGGACGCGAAGGACCCGGCCTCGCCCTCGGCGAATTCGAGTCGCTGGGCGCGCGAATGGGCGCGGCGGCTTATCTCGAACTGGGCGCCCAGGCGAACAGACATGCGCCCGAATTGGAGACGCATGACCGCTATGGCAGGCGGATCAATCGCGTAACCTATCATCCCGCCTATCACGCGCTGATGGACGCGGCGGTCAAGGCCGGGCTGGCTGCCTCTCCCTGGAGCGCGCCTGGCCCCAACGCCCATGTCGCCCGCGCGGCGCGATTTTACCTGCAGACGCAGGTCGAGGCCGGGCATCTTTGTCCGATCACCATGACTTTCGCGGCCACGCCCGTCCTCGCGCGGCAAGCGGAACTGGCCGCCGCATGGCTGCCGAAGGTCCATTCCGGCCGCTACGACCCGAGCGACGCGCCGATCTCCCGGAAGCACGGCGCGACCATCGGCATGGCGATGACCGAAAAGCAGGGCGGCTCCGACGTCCGCGCCAATACGACCCGGGCCGTTCCCCTGGAGGACGGCCTCTATTCCCTTGTCGGACACAAATTTTTCGTCTCCGCGCCCATGTCCGACGCCTTTCTGATCCTCGCCCAGGCGCCCGGCGGCCTGTCCTGTTTCCTCATGCCGCGCTGGCGGCCGGACGGAACCCGGAACGCGTTCCAGATCATCCGATTGAAGCGGAAAATGGGGAACGTCTCCAACGCCACCTGCGAGGCCGAATTGCGCGGCGCGATGGCGTGGCTGGTCGGCCCGGAAGGCCGCGGGATCGCGACCATTCTCGAAATGGTGTCGCTGACGCGCTTCGACTGCATGATCGGCTCCGCCGCCGGCATGCGGATCGCGACGGCGCAGGCCATCGACCATTGCCGCCAGCGCAAGGCGTTCGGCGCCCTTCTGATCGACCAGCCCCTGATGCGAAATGTGCTCGCCGATCTGGCGGTCGAATCCGAAGCGGCCTTGGTCTATGGCCTGCGCGTCGCCGGCGCGCTCGACAACAATGAAGAAGCCTTCGCGCGCGTCGCGATTCCGCTCGGCAAATATCGGATCTGCAAACAGACCCCGGCCCACGCCTATGAAGCGATGGAATGTCTGGGCGGGTCCGGCTTCATGGAAGATTCGCCGATGCCGCGGCTCTATCGCGAAGCGCCGGTCAACGCCATCTGGGAAGGCAGCGGAAATATCCAGTGTCTGGACCTGTTGAGGGCTTTGAAGCGAACGCCGGATTCGCTCGACGCCTGTCTCGCGGAGATCGCGCAGGCGCGCGGCGAGCATCGGGCGCTTGACGGCCATCTGGACGCCTTGAAAGCCGACGCTTTGGACATAAGCGGTCTGGAAAGCGGCGCCCGCGATTTCGCCGACCGGCTGTGTTGCGCCTTGCAGGCCGCGCTGCTCATCCGGCACGCACCGGCGGCGACGGCCGACGCCTTCTGCCGCTCCCGGCTCGAAGGCCGGGGCCGTCCTCTCTACGGCGCGCTGCCGAAGGATGTGGACTTTCGCGCCATTATCGAGCGCGCGGCGCCTCGATAGGGTGAGGCGCCGCCGATTTATAGATCCAGCCGCGACGAGCCAGCCATTTCTCCATTTCGACAATGAAGAAGGTCAGGCTCGACAGAGCCAGACAGGCCGCAAGCTCCGGCAGCGACAGGGGCGACGTCCTGAAGATCGCATTGAGGCTCGGCAGATAGATCACCGCCAATTGCAGGACGACGGTCAGGAGGACCGCGCCAAGCAAAGGCATGTTGCTGAACAGGCCGAGCCGGAACAAGGACTCGCTCTCGGAGCGGATCGCGATGACATGGGCCATCTGCGACAAGGCCAGGACGGTGAAGACCATCGTCTGCCAATGGCCGAGGCCGAACCGGATCGAAACCGCCTGGGTCAGCAAAGTGATGGCGCCGATCGAAAGACCGACCCACAGGATGTGCCACCCCATGCCGCGCGCGAAAATGCTTTCGCCGGAGGGGCGCGGCGGACGTCGCATCACGGCGCGTTCGGCCGGCTCCGCCGCGAGCGCTATCCCCGGCAGGCCGTCGGTGACGAGGTTGATCCACAGGATCTGGATCGGCAGCAGCGGAATCGGCAGGCCGAAGAATGGCGCCAGAAAGATCGACCAGATCTCGGCGGCGTTGCAGGTCAGGATATAGCGGATGAACTTGCGGATATTGTCGAAGATGCGCCGCCCTTCCGCGATGGCGGCGACGATGGTCGCGAAATTATCATCGAGCAACACGAGGGCGGAGGCTTCGCGGGCGACATCCGTGCCCGATTTGCCCATGGCGACGCCAATATCGGCGCGCAGCAGCGCCGGCGCGTCGTTGACGCCGTCGCCGGTCATAGCGACGAATTCGCCGCGCGCCTGAATCGCCGCCACGATCCTAATCTTCTGCTCGGGATCGACGCGAGCGAAAACCCGGGTGCGATTGATCCGCCCCGCCAGTTCGGCGTCGGAAAGCCCGCGCAATTCCGGCCCGGTCATGACTTCGTCATCAGGGCCGAACATGCCCAGCGCCAGTGCAATCGCCTTCCCGGTCACGGGATGGTCGCCGGTGATCATTACAGGGGTCACGCCGGCGGCGCGGCATTGCGCCACCGCCGCCTTCGCCTCGGGACGCGGCGGGTCCTGAAGCCCGACGAAGCCAAGAAAGGTCAGGTCCGTTTCAATCGTGGCGGGATCGGCGCATTCGGGCAGCGCCGCCCAATCGCGGGACGCCACCGCAAGGACGCGCAGCCCGTCCGCCGCCATGGCTTCGGCGGCGGCGAGCAGGCTTTTGCGCTCCGCCTCACCCGCCTTGCAAAGCGGCAGCAGGCTCTCCGGCGCGCCCTTGCTATAGGCGATAAAGCGGTCGCCGTCGCGATGGAAGGTCGTCATGCGCTTGCGGTCGGAATCGAACGGCAGCTCCTGGACCCGTGGCGCCGCGCGGCAGCGCTCTTCTTTGGCGCGGCCCTTTTCGGCGGCGATGCGCCAGAGCGCGATTTCCATC
>NZ_JAYSBG010000263.1:0-4960 GCF_041915505.1 Rhodoblastus sp.
CGGCCGAGGGAAGCGGACGGGGCAGAGGCGCTCCGCCGGGCGCCGTCGGCGCAGCGGGGGCCGCGCCTGTCGGCGCGCCGGCCGGAGCCGGATGTGGCAGCGGCGCGCCCGTTGGCGCAGCCGGGGCGGTTGACGCAGGGCCTCCCGGCGCGGTCGAGGGAAGCGGACGGGGTAGAGGCGCTCCGCCGGGCGCCGTCGGCGCAGTCGGGGCCGCGCCCGTCGGTGCGCCGGCCGGAGCTGAATGCGGCAGCGGCGCTCCCGTTGGCGCAGCCGGGGCGGTTGACGCGGGGCCTCCCGGTGCGGCCGAGGGAAGCGGATGCGGCAGAGGCGATCCGCCGGGCGCCGTCGGCGCAGCGGGGGCCGCGCCTGTCGGCGCGCCGGCCGGAGCCGGATGCGGTAGGGGCGCTCCCGTTGGCGCCGCAGGGGCGGCGGGCGTTGCTCCGGGCGCGGCGGAATGAGGCAAGGGCGCTCCGCCCGGAGTGGCAGGCGCTCCCGGGACGGCGCCCGTCGGCGCGGCCGGAGCGCCGGGGCGTAAAGCGGGCGCTCCTCCCGGGGCAGCCGGAACAACGGGCGCGCCCGGTGCCGGAACGACCGAAGCGGGGGCGCCGGACGGCGGCGCGCCAGGGACTGCGCCAGGCGCAACGCCAGGCGCGCCACTTGGAGCCGTACCCGGCGCGCCACGTGGAGCCGCCGTACCCGGCGCAACACCAGGAGCCGCGCCCGGCGCGACCTGCGCCCGGCGGTTGAAATTATTGTAATAATCCTGCGCCGCGGGCACCTGCGTCTGCACCACCGCCGGGGCGTGGAACACGCCCATTTGCGAGGCCACGGCGGCGCCGACCAGCGGCGCGACCACCAGCGGCAGCGGCAGCAAGCCCATATGCGGCGGGGGCGGGGGCGGTTCGTCCACGATCATGACCGGCGGCGGCAGATAGCCCATCGGCGGCGGGGGCGGTCCCCAGTCCGGATCGTCGAACACCACGTAAGGCCGGCGGAAATAGACCATTTCGGCGGGCGGCGGCGGCGGAACGTCGAATTCGACGACGTCGAAGGTCGGCGGCGGCGCCAAAGGCGCGCTGAGGAAAGCGAGGCGGCGGCGCGCGTCCTCGGCGTGCGGCCCATGCGGATAGGCGCGCAGATAACTCCAATAGGAATTGGGCGAATTGGCGAGATAGGCCCGCCGCCAGGTGATCGCCTCGCGACGCAAGGCGAGCATGGCGCGCACGCGCGGCGCATAGGGCGAATCTGGATAAGCGGCGAGGAAGTCGAGATAGCCCTGAATGGTGTCGCGTTCGAGCGTGGCCGCGAAGGCGTCCTCCATCGGATATTCGCGAATCGGCCGCGCCTGCAGGCGCGTCATGGCGGCGGCGGCGACCGGCGGCGGCGCATCGGGCGCCGCCGCGATCAGCGCGGGCGCGCCGGTCAGTTTCGATTCGTCCCAGGGAATCACTGCGCCCTTGGTGGCTTGCGACACCCGCAGTCGGGTCTGGGCGAAGGCTTCGTCGATCGGCAGGCCGGGCTGGCGCAAAGCCTCGGCGAGCGCTTGCGCATAGACGCCATAGGGGCCGCTGTCGTCGGGCGCCACCGATCCGGGCGCGGCGTTATAGGCGTAGAGCGAGCCCGCCGGCGGGTCGACCAGCGCCAGACCGCCCGCCAGCGGCTCGCCGGTCTGGGCGAAATTGTTGATGCGGGCGGCGTCCAGCACCACCACGCGCGCTCGGAGCGGCAATTGCGCCAGCGGCTGCAGATAATCGCTCAGCCGCACCGCCTCCAGCGGCGCATTGGCGGCGCGCGGAATGGCCGCCTCGACCGGCGCGATATAGTTCTCGCCGGCATATTGCAGGCCGCGCCCGGAAATATAGACAAAGGCCACGGCGTCGGGGCCGGCGGCGGCCGCCTTGTCGACGAATTCGCGCAAGGCCTTGCGCAGCCCGTCCTGATCGAGATCAGCGGCGCCGGCGACGTCGAAACCGGCGCGCTGCAAGGTGTCGGCGATCAGGCCGGCGTCATTGGCGGCGGAAGCGAGAGGCCCAGTCTTGTAATGCGATTCGCCGATGACCAGAGCGATGCGGGGCGACCCGCCCGGCGCCGGCTGGGCCGAAACCTCGACCCGGCCGATGAAAATCGCCGCGACGAAAACCACGCCGGCGGCGAACCGCCTGGCCTTTCCTTCAGGCCTCAGCCTCATTCTTTTCTCCCGACCTGTCCCGCCAACCGCGCGCAACAGAAATCGCCGCGATGGCGAAGTTATGACGCGCCTTTGCGGCTGAACGCCGACTGAATGGAACGATAGGGACGTTGCGTCAGCGCTGGACCACGACCTTGGCGCCGACATGGACGCGGTCGTAAAGGTCGATCACGTCATTGTTGGTCATGCGAATGCAGCCCGAGGAAACCGCCTGACCAATCGTGTCCGGCTCGTTCGAGCCGTGGATTCGGTAGAGCGTGCCGCCGATATAAATGGCGCGGGCGCCGAGCGGATTGCCGATTCCGCCCGCCATATGACGCGGCAGGTCGGGCCGGCGGGCCAGCATCTGGGCGGGCGGCGTCCAGTCCGGCCATTCGCGCTTGTTGGTGACATGATGCACGCCACCCCATTCGAAGCCGGGACGCCCGACGCCGACGCCATAGCGCAGGGCCTGCCCGTCGCCGAGCACGTAATAGAGCCGCCGTTCGCGCGTCGAGACGACGATCGAGCCGGGTCGTTCCGAGCCGCGATAGGAGACGACCTCGCGCGGAATCGCCGAGGCGAAGGGACGCCCTTCGCGTTGGCTGGGCTCTCCGGAGAAAAGATCGTCGAAGAGAAAGGCTCGGGCCGGCGTGGCGGCGGCGAGCGAAAGGCCGGCGACCAGAAAAATTTTCGCTGCATGGGAGACGAGGGGGCGACGGGACGGCATGAGCGCGCTCCTGCTCTGCTAAGCTTCATGATGGCTTATAACGCGGCGAGTCGCCGCAAGGATGCGGCGATTAAGCGCAAAAAGTCAGAAATGTTCAATCGGCAAATAGAGGGCCGGCGCGCGTTCCAGCCTTGACGCGGCGGCGCGGTTTTTCTAAAGAGAGCCTCCGACGTCCAAGGCGTCCGGGCGATTAGCTCAGCGGGAGAGCACACCCTTCACACGGGTGGGGTCATAGGTTCGATCCCTATATCGCCCACCATCCCGAAATTAACGTACTGAAATCAATCACTTTTTGGCTCTGATGCCCGAACCTTGGGACTGGGTTCGGGGATAGATGTTCCTGTTTCGGGCTTTTCGAGCTTCGAAATCGCCTCGCGAGCAAGACGCGCGCGGTCCGCCGTTCGTGTGTACAGCGCGGCCATTTTGCCGCCTTCCCAACCGTAGATCGCTTCAAGCTGGGCGACAGTGGCGCCGTTGTTCGCCAGCCGCGTCGCGCCTGCTTTGCGCAGCCCCTGCGCGGATCCTGGCACGCCAGCGGCGTCGCAGGCGTCGCGAAACCAATTGCCGAGGCTTTCCTTTGTCATCGGCTTGCCGCGCTCGCTGGCGAGAAAGACAAGGTCGCCGGTCGGGCTCGCGTCGATGATCTGTTGCAGCGCCGGCAAGATCGGCAGGATGATCGGCGTTCCGGTCTTTTCGGTGCGAATCGTTATGACGCCATTGCGGACGTGCTGACGGCCGAGTTGGGCAACGTCGCCGCGGCGTAGGCCCGTGAACAGAAACAGCGCCAGCGCCAGCCGCTCGCGCGTGCCGATCGGCCAGCGCTTTTCAAATCGCTCGATCTCGTCTTCCGTCCAGGCGTGAAACCCGTCCGTCTTCGGCGTTGTTGTGCTGGCGTCTCGCGTCGGGTCTTGCTCGACATGCCCGGTCGCGACGGCCCACCGAAATAGACCCCGCATGGCCTTGACGAAATTCGCGGCGGCGAAAGGCGTGGCGGCGCGTCGATCGACGCCTTTGGCGATGTGCAGCTTCGTTACGTCCGCGAACGGTTCATTGCCGGCGGTTTTCAGTACCTGCCAAAAGATATTTTCGCGCTGATAGCGCGTGGCGGCCGAGAGCTTCGCCCACGCGGCCGAAGCGCGGTACTGATCGAGCAGCCATCGCAGGCTCTTGGGATTGACCGGCGGCGGCCGCGTCGCGGCGATTTCGCAGTGATGGCGCGATGATACTCGGCCATGAATTCAGGCGAGCCAAAGGCTCCGGCGATGCGGATGCGCGGCCCCTTGTCCCGGCGCACATACCAAAGGGTCTTCCCGTGGCGGGTGACTTCGCGGTGCAGATAGGGCGGCCGGGGGCGGGGCATGGCGTCCATTAAAGGATGATCTCCTTGGGCGGCGCAACTTCGGCGTTGGGTGGCTCAGCGGCCGGCTTCTCGGGCATGATCCGAATGGCGCCGTCCTGCCCAATTTCGATGGTCGCGGGAACGCCGGCCTGAGCGATTGCTTTCAACGCTCGATGGATATCGGCCTGGGTGAAGCGGGCGGCGCGGCGGCTCATGGCGTGGGGGCCTTCATGATGGTAATGCGCCGTTCGCCGCTGTGGCGACGTTCGATGATAATTCCTCGGCGGCGCAGCACGGGCGCCAGCCGCACCAAGCGATTGCCGAGGGCCGTGGCGTTTTGCGGCCAGCTCTTGGAGCGCCGGACAGATTCCGAAACCTTCGGCGCCAGAGAGTCGAGCAGGGCCGAGGGTGTTCCGGTCCACCTGTACGACGGGTCGTCCTCGATCAGGACACGATGGACGCGGCCACGTCGTCCGCCTCCATGGTGACAGAATCCAGTTCATCCTGGTTGCGGCGGTAGATTTCTCCGAACTCGCCCGGTTTCCAGCCGAGCGCTGGCGCCGCGGCTTCGATCAACCGTTCGAAATCGGCCAGGCGGCTGGACCGCGCGAGCCGAGTGGAAGGCAGACCCAGGAGCTGAAGGCGAAAGTGTCCTTGCGCGTGCATTTAGCGGGAATGTTGGCCCACGCCTTCTTGCTTTCGGCAAGCGCCCGCAGGGCGTTGG
>NZ_JAYSBG010000264.1:0-4956 GCF_041915505.1 Rhodoblastus sp.
ATCATGAGCTTCGGCTTCGAGGACGGCCGCAAATTGTCCTGGTCGGTTGAGGTTCGCCGCGAAAAAGGCAGCGATTTCTCGCCGGTCGCGGACGCTTTCCGGCGCCACACTTTGATCTATCTCGCCACCACGGAGCGCGACTCCGTTCTGCTGCGCAGCAATATCCGCAAGGAAGACGTCCGCCTCTACCGGCTCACCACCCCACCCGAACGCGTGCGGCGCCTGCTGCTGGAATATGTCGCCGAATCCAATGCGCTCGCCGAGCAGCCCAAATTCTACAATTCCCTCACCGCCAATTGCACCACCGACGTCCTCAGGCTGGTGGAGGCGGCCGGCGACCGCTTTCCCTTCGATTGGCGGCTGATCGTCAACGGCTTCCTGCCCGGCTATCTCTACGATCACGGCGCCGTCGACACCTCGATTCCGCTCGATGAGCTGATCCGGCGCGCTGCGATCAGCGACAAGGCGCGCGCCGCCGGCGATGTCCCGGATTTCTCGGAACGCATTCGCGTCGGCGTCCCCTTCCCCGCCCCGCGCGCCGCCGCCCGGGCGGAGTGATCGGCGCATCGCCCGCAAGCGCGCGGCTTCCGGCGCGACGGCCGGATGCTGCATCCTTGGTCGTTTTTTCCTCGCGGCGGAAAACCTGCACAAATTTCGGCTATTGCTGGGCTCTTCGGCCAGCCTTATCAAATCACGGCAACAAGAAACGAGATCGACGAAGAAAGGCTGTTTCGATGACCCCGACGAGCACGGAGCTTGAGGCGCTGCTGATGCAGCGTTCGCTGACCGACGCGCAGCTTCAGACTGCGGCGGAGGCTTCCGCCGATTTTCGCATCCTGCCGGACGCCACCGTGTTGAAGATCGGCGGCCAGAGCGTGATCGACCGCGGCCGCGCCGCGGTCTATCCGCTGGTCGACGAGATCGTCGCCTGCCGCAAGGCCCATCAGATGCTGATCGGCACCGGCGCCGGCACCCGCGCGCGGCACCTCTATTCGATCGCCGCCGAGCTGAACCTGCCGGCGGGCGTGCTGTCGCAGCTCGGCGCCTCGGTCGCCGACCAGAACGCCGCAATGCTCGGCCAGCTCCTCTCCAAGCACGGCATTTCCAATGTCAGCGGCGCCGGCATGTCGTCCGTGCCGTTGTTCCTCGCCGAGGTCAATGCGGTCATTTTCAGCGGCATGCCACCCTATGGCCTGTGGATGCGCCCCGCCGCCGAGGGCGTCATCCCGCCCTATCGCACCGACGCCGGCTGCTTCCTGGTGGCCGAGCAGTTCGGCTGCAAGGCGATGATTTTCGTGAAGGACGAAAACGGCCTCTACACCGCCAATCCCAAGACCGACAAGAACGCCAAATTCATCCCGAAAATCTCGGTCGCCGAAATGAAGGCGCAAGGCCTGCACGATTCCATCCTGGAATTCCCGATGCTCGATCTCCTGACGGCGGCGCGCCACGTCCGCGAGGTGCAGGTCATCAATGGCCTCGTCCCCGGCAACCTCACCCGCGCGCTGGCCGGCGAACATGTCGGCACTATCATCACCGCGAGCTGAAGAGATAAAGACATGACCGACACCGCCAACACCATCAAACACGTCACCTCACCGCTCGCGCGCCAGACCCTGCTCGACAACGAGCTCACCCGGCCGGTGGCGGGCGTGCGCCCGATCCGACTCCTGCCCTGGCTGCAGGTCGTCAAGATCGGCGGACGCTCGATCATGGATCGCGGCCCGAAGGCGATCCTTCCGATCGTGGACGAGATCCGCAAGGTCCTGCCCGAGCATCGCCTGCTGATCCTGACCGGCGCGGGCGTGCGCGCCCGCCATCTCTACAGCGTCGGGCTCGATCTCGGCCTGCCGGTTGGCTCGCTGGCGCCGCTGGCGGCGAGCGAGGCGGGCCAAAACGGCCATATCCTGGCCTCGCTGCTGTCACCGGAAGGCGTCTCCTATGTCGAGCATCCGACCATTGCGAGCCGGCTGGCGATCCATCTGCAGGCGGCGCGCGCCGTGGTGGGCAGCGCCTTCCCGCCCTATCACCACCACGAATTCCCGACCTCGCGCATTCCGGTTCACCGGGCCGATACGGGCGCCTTCCTGGTCGCCGACGCGCTCGGCGCCGCCGGCCTGACCATTGTGGAGGATGTGGACGGGGTCTATGACGCCGACCCCAATGGCGCGAATGGGGCGCAGGCGAAGTTGATCGCCGAGACGACCTCGGCGGCGCTCACCGAAATGACGGCGCCGCTGCCGTTCGACCGCGCGCTTCCCGAAGTGATGGCGACGGCGCGCCATATCGAGCGGGTGCAGATCGTCAACGGCCTAGTCCCGGGCCGCCTGACCGCCGCTCTGCGCGGCGAGCATGTCGGCACCCTCATCCACACCGGCGCCAGACGAAACTGAAGGCGACAAAACGGTCCGGGACGGCCGGCCCCAAGGGGCCGGCCGTTGTCATCCTGGCGTCGCCGAATACTCGGGAAACCCGGCATGTTTCATTCATAGCCATCCGAAATGGCCATGAACGCCAGTCGCCATGAACTGCTTAATCCTTACTTAATCGGCCGCCGAGCGCTGTCGACGCCAAATGATGGGCGCGCCCTGGTCCAAAGTCTCGGTCAGCCCCTGATCCGTCTACACGATAAGAACCGGCGCTCGCTTGGCCGGTCACGGTCGAGACACATCGCATATGGCCTTCGGCAAAAGCGCATTTGCCTTCGTCCTCAGCCTTCGCCTCATCGAGATAGCGTCCGTCGGAGCCGTTCTGGACCAACCAGGTCCAAGTCAGGCCGTTCTGGATCGTAACCGCGCGCCAGCGTCCGAGCATGGCCGGGTTGGGCGGGTTGAGAGGCGGCGCCGCTTCCGCAGGTTGAAAAACGGCTGACGCGCCATCGGATGACGTGACCTCAACCGAATCGGTCCCAATGGCCCGATAGGTTCCGGTCCGGACATAACCCGTAGTCGATATAGTGCGGTATCTGCCCTTCCCCCCGGTAAAGGTTCCGGCCTCCTGGAGCCGCATCGTCAATCTGTAGGCGCCGTCCGCGGCGATCGAATAAACGAATCGCGTCGGATAGCCAGCCACGATCCCCTGACGCTCGAATGTCCCGATGATCTCTGGATCGACAGAGGGTTTCCGATCGACCGCGGGCGCGCTCGACGCAGGAGCGGATTGCTCTTTCTTGCCGTCAGCGGGCGCCAGCATAGCGACGGGCTTCGCGTCGGCGTTGGCCGCCTGCGGCGCCGTCTCATTGGTTTGGCCTCGGCGGAGCAGGACCGCGGTAAGCGCAGCCGCGACAATGAGGCTTGCAGACACGAGGGCCAACAGCAGCTTGGGCGCCAGGCCGGCCCGGCTTCTGACAGGGACGACGCCGGACGGCGCAATATGTGGACGATCCGGATCGATCTGCAACAAAACCCTGACCGCTTCCGCGAGACGTCGCAGATGGTTCTCGACTGGAGGCGTAAGCGCGTCGAGCCAGTGTACGGAACCGATGAAATATTCGAGGGAATGCGTCGGCGCGATATCCTCAATGCGCAGGGGAATGATGGGCAGGCCCTTGTGCACCGCCCGCTCGACCTCGCGTCTGATCTGCGGCGACGTGTTGGCGTTGGCTGAAAATATCAGGACCAGCGCCTTCGACCCATTGATCGCCTCGACTATGGCGTCGCCCCATTCCATCCCGGCAATGATGTCGCGTGGCGCAATCCAGCAGCGGATGCCGCAAGCTTCCAGGGTGGCGCACGCGGCGTCCGCCACCGTCTTGTCCAGGCTCGAATAGCTGATGAAAACGTCGTGCGTCATCATCGAAAAGCGCCTTCAGCTTTCCTCCGCCGGTCGCTCGGTCATCATTCGAGCAAGGCGCTTTCGATCCAGTTGGTCCCAGCCGAAAGATACCGGGCGCAATCACGTTTCGGTCCTCTTTGCAAAGCCGGCATGACCGCAGGACCGGTAATTCATGCAAATATAAACGGTAATCGTCTGAAGGAACAGTCGTGGCTGGAGTCGCACCCTGACGCGGCCTAGTGACGGGATTTCGCGATTTCGGCGAGGCCGCGGACAGACGAGCGATCCAATTCCTGCTCTTCCGCCGGCAGCGCGTCGAAGTCGCGGATGCTTGGATGAATCAGGCGCGCATTGTCGCGCTCCGGGCCGGATCGCCAGCCGTGTTCAATTCGATCCGCCATCCAGCGGCGATGCTCGATCCGGGCCAGACGATCGAGCCGTGCGGGATCGTCGATCGCGCGTCCGATCGCTTCGGCGTCGCCGAGCGACAGCCCCTCGCTCGCGAACAGGATGGCGATATGATCCGCCGCGGCGCGGTTGGCCTCGCGCAGGTTTTCCGGCAAGTCGTTCCACGCCGCGACGGCTTCGGGCAATCCTGGGCGGATCGACTTCGTCGTATCGAGATAGCGGGCATGCAGCGCCATGGCGATTTCGTCGCCCTTGCGATCAAGGACGCGCGCGACGGTTTCAGCGCGGATCGGCCCGCTGAAAGGCGCCATGCGGCTGTGGTCGCGGTTCTTGATCTTGGTTTCCTGCAGCGCCCCGATCAGAAAATCCTCCCTGCTCTGGCGCAGCAGGATGGGCGTCGACTCCGTGAGCAAGGGATTGGCCGGCCGGCGCAGCGCCAAAGCGGCGGCGACCGCGTCGGCGCCGTCGAGCAGGATCACGACCAGATGAGGCGGACCAAAGGCCGCGACGCAGACCTCGGCGTCCTGGTCGCTCGGAAGATTGGACGGGCCGGCGTCGAGGATCTCGATGCGCACGATCAGATCGAGATCCGGATGGGCCGCCAGCCAGGGCGTGATCGACTCGCGCTCCTTGGCGTCCAGCACCAAGGTGAGCGTCGGCCGCTCCGTCGGATGGTCCTGAAGCGCGACGATCAGCTGACTCAGCGCCTGTTCCCAGCGTCCCTTGAGGCCCAGCACCATGGCGTGGCTCGGGGCATTATGGTCGCTTTTCGTG
>NZ_JAYSBG010000265.1:0-4945 GCF_041915505.1 Rhodoblastus sp.
CCATCGGATCGAGGCCGGCGCCGATGGAGACGAAGAACAGGCCGAGCAGCAGGCCCTTGAACGGCTCGATCGCCAGTTCGACGGCGCGACGGAATTCGGTTTCGGCCAGCAGCAGGCCGGCGATGAAAGCGCCGAGCGCCATGGACAAGCCGGCATAGGCCGCCGCGACGGCGGTCGCGATCACCACCAGCAGGCAGGCCGCCATGAACAGCTCGGTCGATTCGGCGGCCGCGACGAGCTGGAACATGGGCCGCAGCAACAGGCGGCCGACGCCGACAATGGCCGCCACCGCCAGCAAGGCCGGCGCGAAGGCGAGAAACGGATTGGCCGTATCCGCCGTGTCGGACAGCATCGACACCATGAACAGCAGCGGCGCCACCAGCAGATCCTGGAACAGCAGCACCGAAAAGATTGCGCGGCCGGACAGGGTGTTGAGCCGGCGCGATTCCGCCAGCACCGGCACCACGATCGCCGTGGACGACAAGGCCAAAGCCGCGCCGAGCACCAGCGCCGCCGGCTGGGCGAGGCCGAGCGCCCGCGCCAGCAGATAGAGCGCCAGCCCGCAGGTCGCGACCTGCAACGCGCCGAGCCCGAACACGAAGCGCCGCAACAGGATGAGGCGCTCCAGCGAAAGTTCGAGGCCGATATTGAACATCAGGAAGACCACGCCGAACGAGGCGATGGCCTCGACCCGCGTGGTATTGACCAGGACCGGCAGGCTGAACGGAACGAGGGAATCGAGCCGGCCCATGATATGCGGCCCGATCACCATGCCGGCGAGGAGGAAGCCCAGCACCGGGCTGACGCGCAGACGACGGAACAAAGGCACGACGACGCCGGCCACGCCGAGGAACAGCAGCGGCGTCTTGTAGGGTTCCGGATCGAATTGCGCGATCAATTGCTTTCTCCAGACAAAAACCATAACGGATTCGCGCGGGGCGCCAAACGCGCCGCGCGTCAGGCAAGCTTCGGACCAGCTCAGGACCCCTTATGCCCGGTATAGCCGACGGCCTTTATCGCGTCGCCCGCCTCGAAACGGCTTTTCGCCCCCGCCGCTGGGATTTCGCCGAGCGCGAGGCCGCGCGGATCGACGCGCATTGGGCCGACGCGCTGGCCGAAAAGCCGAAAATGTTCGACGGCGCGGTGCTGATGCTGGCCGATGTCGAAATCGTTACGGCGCCGGACGGGGATATCCTGCGCGGCTGTTTTTTCGAGACTCGTTTTCGCAATCTGCTCGCCTGGTTCGATTTCGGCGTTCCCGACGGAACGGCGTTCAACGGCTTCGCCATGGCTGCGCTGCGCGGTCGCGACGGCGCCTTTCTGCTCGGTGAAATGGGCGCCCATACCGCCAATGCAGGCCAAATCTATTTCCCCGCCGGGACGCCTGACCGTAACGATATATTTGGCGATCGGGTCGATCTCGCGGCGAGCGTTTCGCGCGAGCTTGAGGAGGAGACCGGCTTCGCTCCCGAGGAGGCGCCGCCCGCGCCGGGCTGGAGCGTGGTCGTCGCGGAACGGAAAATCGCCTGCATTCAGGAACGGCTTTCGCCCCTGAGCGCGGCGGAGGCCCGCGCGCGGGCGGAGGCTTTTCTGGCCGGCGATCCCGACCCGGAACTCGCCCGCATCCATATCGTGCGTGGACCGCAGGACATCGACGCCGCGCGTATGCCCGGCTTCATCCAGACCTTTTTGCGCGACGCCTTCGTGTCTCAGCCGGCCGGATAGCCGTGGCGCTCCTTGCTCGCGCGCAGCAGATAGCGCGCGCGAAGCTGATCGCCCGCGGCGCAGGCGCGTTCGGCTTCCGCGATTTCCGTCTGAATCTGGGCGTGGACGTCCTTGTTGACGTTGCCGGTGGCGAAATCATTGTCCTGAATGGCGCGGTAGCGGGCGATTTCGTCGGCGCAGCCGGCATCCGGCCCCGCTCGCGGCGTGACGCGCGCGGCGTCCTGCGGCGGCGGCAATGTGGCCTCGATGGAAGGCGGCGGCCGGTTTGCGTTGCAGCCGGCAAGCGCCAGCGTCAGGGCCAGAGCGGCGGCGAGTGAAACAAGGCGCATGATCGGGCTCGCAAATTTCACGTGACGATGTTTCGCCAAAACGAGGGAACGGTCAACTATCCGGCCCGCAGCAGGCGCAAAGCGGAATCGCGTTCGAAAATATAGAGCAGCAGGCGCAGCGTCTGGCCGCGCTCGCCGGTCAGCTCCGGGTCGGCGGCGAGGATTTTTTCGGCATCGTCCCGCGCCGCGCGCAACAGATCGGCATGGAGATCGAGCCGCGCGATCTTGAATCCAGGCGCGCCGGATTGCCGCGCGCCGAGGATTTCGCCTTCGCCGCGCAGCCGCAGATCTTCTTCCGCGATGCGGAACCCGTCTTCCGTCTCGCGCAAAATCTCCAGCCGCGCCTTGGCCGTTTCGCCCAACGGCCCGGCATAAAGCAGGATGCAGGACGATTTCTTGTCGCCGCGCCCGACCCGGCCGCGCAATTGATGCAATTGGGCGAGGCCGAACCGTTCGGCGTGCTCGATCACCATGATGGTCGCCTCGGGCACATTGACGCCGACCTCGATGACGGTCGTGGCGACAAGGATTTTCGTCACGCCGCCAGCAAAATCGGCCATGGCGGCGTCCTTGTCGCGACCCTTCATCTGGCCGTGGACGAGGCCGACCTGATCGCCGAAGAACTTCCGCAGGTCTTCGGCGCGGTCCTCCGCGGCGGCGAGGTCACTCTCCTCGCTGCCTTCCACCAGCGGGCAGACCCAATAGACCCGTGCGCCGGCCTTGATCGCCCGCGCCAGCGCGGCCACAACCTCGTCGATGCGTTCGACATTGATCTTCAGAGTGTCGATGGGCTGGCGGCCCGGCGGCTTTTCGCGCAGCGAGGACAGCTCCATATCGCCGAAATAGGCCAGCGCCAGCGTGCGCGGGATCGGGGTCGCGGTCATGGCGAGAACGTCCACCGCCTCGCCCTTGTCGCCCAGGGCCAGCCTTTGATGCACCCCGAAGCGGTGCTGTTCGTCGATCACCGCCAGACCCAGCCGCGCGAAACGGACGTCTTCCTGCACCAAGGCGTGCGTGCCGACGACAATATCCAGCGCGCCGCTCGCCAGCCCTTCCAGCGTGGCCCGGCGCTCGGCGGCCTTGTCGCGTCCGGTCATCAAGGCGATGCGCAGGCCGGCGCCCTGCGCCAGCGGCGCGAGCGTCGCATAATGCTGGCGCGCCAGAATTTCCGTCGGCGCCATCAGCGCCGCCTGCCGTCCGGCCTCGATGACATGGGCCATGGCAAGCAGCGCCACCACCGTCTTGCCCGAGCCGACATCGCCCTGCAGCAGCCGCGACATGCGCTTTTCGCTGGCGAGATCGGCAGAAATTTCGGCCACGGCCTTCTGCTGGTCGCCAGTGAGGGCGAAGGGCAAAGCGGCGAGAATTTTTTGCGCCAGAGCGCCGGTCGAAACCTGTGGGCGGCCGCGCAGAACCTGCACACGCGCGCGCACCAGCCGCAAAGCGAGCTGATGCGACAGCAATTCGTCATAAGCGAGCCGGGCGAAAAATGGGCTCTCCGGCGCGAGGTCCTGCGGGTTCTGCGGATGATGCAGTCGCGCGAGGCTGTCGCCGAAGGATAGCCAATGTGTCGCGCGGAAAAATTTCTCGTCCTGCCATTCCGGCAGTTTTGGCAGGCGGGCCAGCGCCGCGCCCGCCGCCTTGGCCAGCACGCGCGGAAACAGGCCCTCGGTCAGGCCATAGACCGGATCCACCGGCGGCAAAGCGGCGAGCCCGGCCTCGTCCAGGATGCGGTCCGGGTGGACCATCTGGCGATAGCCGTCGAACAGCTCCACCAAGCCGGAAACCCAGCGCGTCTCGCCGAAGGGCAGGGCCTTTTCGACCCAGCCGCCATTCGCGCGGAAAAAGATGAGAGTCAGATCGCCGGTCTCGTCCTCCGTCAGCACGCGATACGGTCCTTTGCCGCGAGGGGGGCGGTGCTCGGTAACATGGACCTTGATGGTCGAGACGGCGCCGATCGGCGCCTCGGCGATTTTCGGCCGCGCGCGGCGGTCGATGCCGGAATGCGGCAGGTGCAGCAGCAGATCGAGTGCGCGAGCGGGATGATCGGCGTCGCCGAGCAGGCGGTCGAGCAATTTGCCCGTCTTGGGCCCCACGCCGGGCAAAGCGCTCGCGCTGGCGAACAGGGGATCGAGAAGCGAGGGCCGCATGGGAGAGGTTTAGCCGCGCGGCGGGCGGCGGGCAAGACACCGAAAAGCCTTGCGCTCGCGCTGCGCCGCGGCAAAAATCCGGCCGCAAGGAGATTCCCTTGGCCCGCAAAATGTTCCTCTCTGCCGTCTTCGCTGTTCTTGCCCTCTGCCTGCCGGCGCGGGCGGCGGACAAGGTGATCTTCGCCGCAAATTGGCTGGCCGAGGCTGAACATGGCGGCTTCTATCAGGCGCTCGCCGATGGAACCTATGCCCGCTACGGCCTCGACGTGACCATCCTGCCCGGCGGTCCGCAGAAGAATAACCGCCTGCTGCTCGCCGCCGGCAAGGCCGATTTCTACATGGGCGACAATCTGATCGGCGAGTTTTCGGCTCTGGCCGAAAATATCCCCATCGTCACCGTCGCGGCTCTGTTCCAGAAGGATCCCCTCGTCTTCATGTCGCATCCCGGCGAGGGCTTCGACCGGTTCGAGGACTTGCCCAGGGCCAAGGCGTTCGTCGGCCTCGCCACGCTGACCACTGTCTGGCCGTGGATGGAGAAGAAATGGGGTTTTTCGCGCGACAAGGTCGCGACCTATAATTTCAATTCCGCGCCCTTCATCGCCGACAAGAAATCGATCCAGCAGGGCTACGCCACGTCCGAGCCCTTCGCCATCGCGCGCGAGGGGGGCTTCAAGCCCAATGTCTTCTTGCTCGCCGATCACGGCTACGAGACCTACGCCACCACCATCGAGACGCGCCGCG
>NZ_JAYSBG010000266.1:0-4926 GCF_041915505.1 Rhodoblastus sp.
CTGAACGGACCGTTGAAGGCCTCTGGGCCGCGTTCAGCGCGATCCTGCCCACCTTCACGCCGCAAGAATGCGCCAACTTCTTTGCCGCCGCTGGATATGACCCGGATTAAGGCGAATCCGCTCTAATGCAAGGTCCTCGACGCCAGCGGGCGTCTGCTCGCGCATGGCGGCTCGACGTCGATGGCGCCGAAACCCGAATGAAGGCGAAAGAGAGCCGCTGGGCGGCGTCAGTCCGCCCGCGATTTTACCGTATCCGAGATCGTGGCGGCGGAACGGTCCAGCCCTTCATCGATCCACGCCTGGGTCTCCCTGAGAATTTCATCCGATAAGGCGGGATCGGTGGTGGTTCGGGCCAGGATTGTCGCTCCGACCATGGCCGCCCAGTTCGCAATGGCCTTGCGGCGCCGGCTGGCCTCATCCAGATCGGGCAGTTGTTTGCTCATCCAATCGATCTGCGCCTGCACGCCATCGGCGATCGCCGAGCGGGCTCCGGGCGCCTGGCGAAGCGTGTCCGCGGCAAGCCCGGCGATAACGCAGCCTTCAGCCCTGTTGTCGCGATGCCGCGACGACAGATATTCGTCCATGAAGGCGCGAAGATCGCGTTTGGCGCCTTTACGCGCGCCAATCGTGCTGCACAACGTTTGCGCGATCAAATCGTCTTTCGAGGCGAAGTGACCGTAGAAACCGCCATGCGTGAGCCCAGCGGCCTTCATGACCTCTGCGACGCTGACCGCTTCGAATCCCTTCTCCCGGAACAACCGACCGGCAACCTCCAGGATCCGTTGGCGCTTCTCGGCCATCTGTTCCCGGCTGACTTTCATCTCAAAAAATCTCCGTCGAGACTGTTGACTTTTTCATGATGGCTATCATTTTAAAGAGATATTCATGATGATCATCATGAATATAGCCACCCGTTCGAAAGAGAACAAGATCATGGCGGCAAATCCCTCAGTCCTTATCACCGGAGCCTCGTCAGGCATTGGCGCGACTTATGCTGACCGTTTCGCCAAGCGCGGGCATGATCTCGTGCTGGTCGCCCGCGACAAGGCGCGCATGGAGGCGCTTGCCGCGCGACTACGTGACGAAACCGGCGCGGCAGTCGACATTCTCCAAGCGGATCTGACCAAGCCGGAAGAACTCGCCGTCGTTGAGACGCGGCTGCGCGACGATCGGCGGATCGGCGTGCTTGTGAACAACGCCGGCGCAACCGCGCCTGGAACCTTCACCGAGCAGGCGGCCGACGATGTCGGGCGAATCGTCACTTTGAACGCGACGGCGGTCGCCCGCCTCGCGAGCGCGGTCGCCCCCCGTCTGGCTCAGGCCGGCGCGGGCGCCATCGTCAATATCAGCTCGGTCGTCGGGCTCGCGCCGGAGTTCGGCATGGCCGTCTATGGCGCGACCAAGGCGTTCGTCCTGTTCCTGTCGCAGGGCCTCAGCCAGGAACTCGGTCCCAGAGGGGTCTATGTCCAGGCGGTTCTCCCGGCGGCGACCCGCACCGAGATTTGGGAGCGCGCCGGCATCGACGTCGACACGCTTCCCGCAGTGATGGAAGTCGGCGAACTGGTCGACGCCGCGCTGGCGGGCTTCGATCGCCGCGAGCCCGTGACCATCCCGCCCCTCCATGACGCCGGGCAATGGGACGCTTTTCACGCGGCGCGACAAGCGATGATTCCGGGGTTTGCGCAGGCCCGTGCGGCAGAACGTTATCGCACGCCGGCTTGAACGTCCTCGTTACGAGCTGCGGATGCAGATGGGCCGAAGGCGGTCGCGTGAACGCCGCAGCATCATTGGCGGCGCCATCCAAACAAGGAGAAAAGCCATGAGCAAACGAGACATCATCCTCGCTCATCCGGTTCGCACCGCGATCGGCGCTTACAACGGCGCGCTGAAGAATGTGCCCGCCACCGAGCTTGGCGCGACAGTCGTGCGGGAAACCCTGCGACGCGCCGGGCTTTCCGGCGAGGACGTCGGGACCGTGGTGATGGGCAATGTCATCCAGGCCGGCAATCGGATGAACCCGGCGCGCCAGGCTTCCATCGGCGGGGGACTTCCGGTTTCCGTCCCGGCCCTGACCGTCAACCGCGTCTGCGGGTCCGGCGCGCAGGCGATCCTGACCGCCGCGCTGGAAATCGCCGCCGGCGACAGCGATGTCGCCATAGCCGGCGGCATGGAGAACATGGATCGCGCGCCCTATCTGATGGACGGCGGGCGCTGGGGCTATCGGATGGGGCCGGCCCAGATTCTCGACAGCCTGCTGACCGACGGACTCAACGACGCCTTTTCGGGGAAACATTCCGGCTGGCACACGGAAGACCTCGTCACGAAGCTCCAGATCACCCGTGAGGCGCAGGACGCCTTCGCCGCGCGATCCCAGCAGCGTTTTGTCGCCGCGAGAGACGCCGGCCGATTCACGGACGAGATCGTTGCGGTGGAGATCAAAGGCCGGAAGGGGACGGAGAGCTTCGTCATGGATGAGGCGCCGCGTCCGGACACCACCGCCGAAACGCTCGCCCGATTGAAGCCGGCTTTCCGGCCGGATGGTACGATCACGGCCGGCAATGCGCCAGGGCTGAATAGCGCCGCCGCCGCGATGATCGTCGCCGAACGTGGCTTCGCCGATGCGAAAGGTCTTGAGCCTATGGCGCGGCTTGCCGGCTATGGCGTCGCGGCGGTCGAACCGGGCCTGTTCGGCATCGGGCCTGTCCCGGCCGTTCGCAAGGCGCTGCAAAAGGCCGGGTGGACGCTTGGCGACGTCGAGCGCTTCGAAATCAACGAGGCCTTCGCAGCGGTGCCGATCGCTATAGCGCAAGAACTCGGCCTGCCGGAGGACCTCGTGAACATCGAGGGCGGCGCGATCGCGCACGGTCACCCGATCGGCGCCACCGGAGCGATCCTCGCCACGCGGCTGCTCTATTCGATGAAACGCGACGGGCTCTCGAAAGGCATTGTCACGCTGTGCATCGGCGGCGGACAAGGCATCGCGCTCGCCATCGAAGCGCTGTAGCCGCATCGCAACCTTGAGGCGTCGGCGGTCGAGGGAACAGAAGGCGGCCGGATCGCCGGACGACATCAGGTCCGGCTTTGCCGCTACAGTGTGGGAGCGCAGACGACGATGGCGCATGACTTTGCGCAGAGGACGGCGCTCTGCGCAAACCCCACAAATGCCCGATCTTGTGGTTTCCCTTCGCAAACCGCCGGTCGACAACGTTCCGCTTCCCGCCCCATCAAAGCCCGCTCCTGTCTGGCGGAAAGGCGACCTTCGCAGACGCCATCGGCGCGGGCATCCGGGATCCGCATTGAATTCCAATCCCTCGGAGGCGCAACGCGCTAGGAAACTGAAATAATTTCGATCTCTTGACCTGACGCGCCGCATTCATCGCCGACGGATTTGCCCATCAGAAGCTTCGCCACCGGGGATACGAAGGAAATAGAGCCGGCGTTAGGATTCGCTTCGTCCTCACCCACAATGCGATATTTCTGAACGCGCCCATCCTTGCGTCTGAACGTCACCGTGCTCCCAAAGGCGATGGTTTCGGTTGCAACGGGATCGGCGACGACCTGAGCGGTCCGAACTCTCGCCGCAAGGTAGCGGATATCGCGCAAGGGAATTGCGGCTTGCCGCCGCCGCTCATCCACGTCTTCAATCTTCTGCGCCGTTTCATACGCGTCGCGAGCCCGTTCGAGTTCGAATTCAAGAGCTTTCAGTCCCGTTTCCGTAACAAGGTTCGGATGAGGCGAAATCGGGCGGTCGGGCAGCAAGGTCTCCGACGCTGTTGTTGCACTGTCTTCCTTGGTGAAGGCGACGCTCAACTCAGGCTCCTTTCACGCCGGACGGGCCGGCTTGCTCCGTCAGCGCGCCGTCGAAATAGAGAAAAACCGATTTCTTCATCCAGGCAATCTATAGATTGCCGTCGAGAACCGGAAGGTCGGCCGAGAGCCGATTCCCGTCGTTCGGAGAATGGCCGGAATCCGCCCGGCAGGTGAGTCGCTGGAAAACGCGCTGGCGGCATTCCGCTCAGTGCTCGAAAACGAAAACTCGCCTGTTGCCAACGCCAGTGTGGGAAAATTTGTGGGAAAAAGCCGGCGTCGCCTACGCCCCACGACGAAACAGCTGCAGTTTCAGCCGGATAGCGTGGCGCTCCCTAGCGATGCGCAAAATTCAGCCCAAGCCAGCAAGTCAGGGCCAAATTTCCCCAAACATTCTCCTGTTGATCCCGCTACGAATTCTGACGCGCCTCCCAAACCGGAGGAAAGCGAAAAATGAGCGATGACGGTTATAAAAACATCGTCTCTATTGTCGAAAAGGCGACCGAGGGCGGCCGTCACCAGTCGCGCCACTCTGTTCCGCGGCCTGATAAGAGGCCGCCCTCTGCCTCTCCTTTCGAGTTCAAACGCTTCGACCAGATCGATCCATCGCCACGCAAGGATTGGCTTGTACGCGGTGCTCTGGGCGCTGGTGAATTTTCTGCCCTCTATGGCGATCCGGGCTCCGGAAAGTCTGTTTTCGCAACTGACCTTGCCTTTCATATCGCCAGCGGTGCGGATTGGTTCGGCCGCGCGGTCAAGCAAGGTGCGGTCATCCATGTCGCCGCCGAGCGCGCCAAGCTGACCGAACGCCGCCTTGCAGCCTGATCTAAACAAAAATGCCTCCGGAAAACCCGGCGCGGTTCACTTGCATTGGAACATTAGTTCGAGTAATCTCGATATATGGATGAAATAAGCGCTCTTTCCGCTTTTGCGGCCTTATCGCAGGCGACCCGCCTGCAGGCCTTTCGGCTGCTGGTGACTCGGGAACCTGACGGCGTCCCGGCCGGGGAACTCGCGCGGCTGGTCGGCGTGCCGCAAAATACGCTGTCCACGCACCTCTCGATTCTGGCCAACGCCGGACTGGTTCATGGCGAGCGGCACAGCCGTTCGATTGTCTAC
>NZ_JAYSBG010000267.1:0-4916 GCF_041915505.1 Rhodoblastus sp.
TAGTTCACCGTCATCCAGTGGGCGTAGAGCTTGGCGGCGGCATAGGGCGAGCGCGGATAGAAGGGGGTCTTTTCCGACTGCACCGGCTCCTGGATCAGACCGTACATTTCCGAGGACGAGGCCTGATAGAAACGGGCGTGCGGTACTTCGAGCCTTACCGCCTCAAGCATGTGTACGGCGCCCATGCCGGTCACCATGCCGGTCAGGATCGGCTGCTGCCAGGAGGATTTGACGAAGGATTGCGCCGCGAGATTATAGACTTCGTCCGGTTTCACCTCGCGAAAAATGCGGATCAGGCTGGACAGGTCGCTCAGATTGCCGTCATGCAGGGTGATCTCGTCCGTCAGGCCGATCCAGCGCAATCTCTCGCCCACGACATCCGACGAGGCGCTGCGGCGCAGCAGGCCATGAACTTCATAACCCTTTTCAACCAGCAGTTTGGAGAGATAGGCGCCGTCCTGGCCGGTCACGCCCGTAATCAAGGCCTTCTTTTTGGACATTTTTTCCCCATGCCTCGAATGATTTGTCTCGGTTTCGGCTGAAAACCGCTGACCGCGATTTGGCTCAAAAACCGCGTAGAAAGGTGGAAAACAACCGGTTTGTCGATGCTGTTGGGATTAGTTAGGTTTCCGGCGAGCGTCAAGCCTCGGCAAATCGGGCGACTCCTTTCCGAGCCGCGCAGGGGCGACGGGCGGATAGTGCTGGAGGGCGCGTCGAAGCCGAATCAAGCTTCCTGAGTGATTTTCCAGATATCGCTCACAGCGTCGGCTCTATTTGCGAAGTTTGGCGTTTCGGATCGCGGCGTTTCGGTTGGCAAGATGGGCATCATCGAACACAAGCTTTTCGAGAGCGGCTTCGATCGCCGCGTTATCGTGGGGAGAGGCGTAATCGACCAGATCGCCGCCCACTTCAGGAGTCGAACTCGCGTCGGACGCGACCCCGGGGCGTCCAAACCAAAGACTTTGCCGATAGGTAGGCGCCATCAGCCCTTGTGCAGGATCTTCGGGACGCCGTTGGGCCTCAGGCGATAGGCGTCCGGCAGGCCGGAGCCGAGCAGTGGCCGCAGGTAGAGCCGGAAGGCGTCGGTGACGTCGGTGCCGCAGGACGACAGGAATTCGTCCTCCATCACGCGAGTCTTGCCGGCCACGGCTTCGAGCGGGACCAGTTCGTAATCCACCGAATAATAGCCGGTGCGCTTGATCGAGACCGAGCCGCTCCGGCCGCCCCAGATGGCGTATTGCACGGCCTTTTCGCCGACTTCGCGCGCTTCGCGCTGGTCGACGTCGGAGACGCAGCCGATGAAGGAGCGCTGCAGATAGCCGAAGGTGTCGCCGCGTACGCGCTTGATCTTCAGCTTGCTCTTGATTTCCTCGCAGAGCAGGTCGGCGAGCGCGCCGGTGCCTGAGAGCTGGACATTGCCGTGAGCGTCATGCTCGATCTGTTGGGCGAGCTTGGTGACGATCGGCGCGCCGGTGGCGTCGTGGATGCCTTCCGACACCGCGATCACGCAGCGGCCGAGACGCTCATAGATGCGCTTTACGTCGGCGAGGAATTTGTCGATGTCGAACACGCGTTCCGGCACATAGATCAGATGCGGGCCGTCTTCGGGGAATTTCTTGCCGAGTGCGGAAGCCGCCGTGAGGAAGCCGGCGTGGCGGCCCATCACCACCGCGACGTAGACGCCGGGCAGGGCGGCGTTGTCGAGATTGGCGCCGGCGAAAGCCTGGGCGACGAAGCGCGCGGCGGACGGGAAGCCCGGCGTGTGGTCGTTGCCGACCAGATCGTTGTCGATGGTCTTCGGGATATGCACGCAACGCAGCGGATAATTGGCCTTGGCCGCCTCGTCGGCGACGATGCGGACGGTATCGGAGGAATCGTTGCCGCCGACATAAAAGAAGGCGCCGATCTCGTGCGCCTGCAGCACCTTGAAAATTTCGTGGCAATATTTGGCGTCGGGCTTGTCGCGGGTCGAGCCGAGCGCCGAAGAAGGCGTATTGGCGACCATTTCCAGATTGTGGCTGGTCTCCTGGGTCAGGTCGAGCAGGTCTTCGTCGACAATGCCGCGCACGCCGTGATGCGCGCCATAGACGCGCTCGACGCCGGCGAATTTCCGCGCCTCCAGCACCACCCCGGCGAGCGACTGGTTGATCACGGCGGTCGGGCCGCCGCCCTGGGCGACGAGAATCTTCTTCGGCGTCATGAAAACCTCCCCTCGAAATGGCCGCGCTGTTCTAAAGCGGCGGAAGCAAAAGGGAAACCCGTATTTGCCCGCAACCGGCCTTAGAAAACGGTCAGTCGGGCCGGTCCGTCGTTTTTCGGGGCTTGTTTGCTGGCTTGTCGCCACAGTTGAGGCCGCGCTAGACTGGCGCCAGGGAGACGCGCCATTTCGACGGACAGACCCGCCTTTTCGAATTTGCGCCCCGGCGACGTGATCGACGGCTTTCGCTTGGTCGAGCGGATGCATGTCGGCGGCATGGCCCATTTGTGGCGCGTGACCCGCGACGACATGTCGCCGACCGCGATCCTCAAGGCGCCGATCGTGCAGGATGGCGACGACGCCACGGCCATCGTCGGCTTCGAGATGGAGCAGATGATCCTGCCGCTGCTCGGCGGCCCCCACGCGCCGAAATTCATCGCCTCGGGCGATTTCACCCGCCAGCCCTATATCGTCATGGAGCTGATCGCGGGCGAATCGCTGCTGGCGCGGGTCGAACATGCGCCGCTGCCGGTCGAGGAGGTCGTCGAAATCGGGATCGGCGTCGCCCACGCTTTGGCCGATCTGCACAGCCAGAACGTCATCCATCTCGACATCAAGCCGTCGAACATCATGCGCCGGCCGGGCGGCGAATTCGCGCTGATCGATTTCGGCCTGTCGCGTCACGATCTGCTGCCCGATCTGCTCGCCGAGGAATTTCGGTTGCCGCTCGGGACCGGGCCCTATCTGTCGCCCGAGCAGATCCGGCGCGATCGCGGCGATCCGCGCAGCGACCTGTTTTCGCTCGGCGTGGTGCTCTATTACCTGCTGACCGGCGTTCGGCCGTTCGGCACGCCGCGCAGCCCGCGCGCGCTCGCCAAAAGGCTGTGGCGCGATCCGGAGCCGCCGGCGCGCTATAATCCCGACTGTCCGCCCTGGCTGCAGGAGGTCATTCTGCGCTGTCTGGAGCCTGGGCCGGACCTGCGCTATCCCACCGCCGCCCAGCTCGCGCTCGACCTCGCCACGCCGGAGCAGATCCGCCTGACCGAACGGGCCGACAAGCGCCGCGCCGATAGCTGGCTGACCGCGCGGCGGCGCTGGTGGCTGCAGAAACTGGCGCCGATGCGCCATCCCCGCACCATAGCCGCCCGGCGCGCCTCGGCGCCCATCGTCATGGCGGCGCTGGATTTCAGCGAGGCCGGGGCCGCGTTTGGCGACGCCCTGCGTGAGACCGTCGGCCGCGTCATGACCACGGCGCCCGGCGCCAGGCTCGCCTGTGTCAATGTCATCAAGACCAGCCGGCTGCGCATCGACGCCGCCCAGGACGAGACCGGCCGCCATCTCCATGTCCGGCGTCTGGTCGAGGTGCGGCAATGGGCGGCCGGCCTGCGGCTGCCGGCGGCGCAGGTCACGGCCCATGTGCTGGAGGCGGTCGATCCGGCGGCGGCTTTGATCGATTTCGCCCGCGAGAATCATGTCGACCAGATCGTCATCGGCGCGGGCGCCGCCATGCGCCGGACGACGATCGGCCCCATTGCGGCGCGAATCGGCGCCCAGGCGCCGTGCACCGTCACGCTGGTCCGGCCGCCCCAGCCCGCGGCGCAGGGCGGCGACGGCGAGGATGTGGCGACCGAGCCGGAGCAGGGATTGGGTATTTAAGCCGGTATTGAACGGCGCGCCTATTAGCGATAAATCCTTGAACGAGACATGCCGAACAACCCGTCTTGACCACGGGACGAAACAGAGAGGGCCGATGAACCGCATCGATCGCCGCGCGCCGCTGAGCGGGCCGGCCGAAATCGAATATCTCGACGGCGATTTCAAGATCAAACGGCCTGGCGCCTATGTCGTCTGCGCGGCCACCGGCGCGCATGTGCCGATCGAGGAGCTGCGCTACTGGAATGTCGACCGGCAGGAGGCCTATGCCGGGCCCGAGGCCAAAATGCTGCGCCTCAAGCAATTGGGCGAGATTTAGCGCATCAGATCCTTGAGCGCGTTGCGCATCGCGTCGCTGGGGATGCCGAACACGCCGCCATAGGGTTCGTCCAGGTCGAGGATCACGAAGACGGCGACGGTCACGGAGACTGCGCAGAGTCCGATCACCGCCATGATCATCGCGTTAGGCCGGGCGGTGAGCCCGAACGCGCCGAACAGCACCGAGAGCCAGAACACCAGCACCCAGTAGAAGGGCGGCGAAATCGACGCGCGCGCGCCCTCGATGACCTTCCAGCGCGCCTTGAGCATGTCGCGAAACTGTTCCTCGCAGACGGAAAACAGCGCGGTTTGCATCGCGGTCGCCGGCTGGAGCGAGCGGATGTCGCGCCCGATCTCGCTCAGCGCGTTGGAGAGCGCCGGGGCTTCGCCGACCAGCGGCATGGCGGCGACGTTCACATTGGCGACGCCCTCGGGGCGCGGCTCGTCAGGCCAGGTGCTGGCGATGACGGCGGCCACATAGCCGCGCAATTGTTCGCGGATATGGGCGGTTTCGGGGCCGTAATCCCGCAGGCAGCGATCGAGTTGGACGATCTGCGCGGCATCGTC
Organism: Rhodoblastus sp.; assembly: GCF_041915505.1. Classification (GTDB taxonomy): domain Bacteria; phylum Pseudomonadota; class Alphaproteobacteria; order Rhizobiales; family Beijerinckiaceae; genus Rhodoblastus. Next base: position 4,736 of record NZ_JAYSBG010000267.1, read on the forward strand.
GCCGCGCGCGGAATAGGCCGTGTCGAAACCGGATTTCACGGATGTGGTCAGCAACCCGAGCACGATCGCGGTGAAATTCACCAGCAGCATGATGACCAGTTGGACCAGGGCCATCGACGCGCCGGAGCGATGATGCTCCGGCAGGCGGGGATGAATGTAGAAGCCGACGGCCGCGCTGGCG
>NZ_JAYSBG010000268.1:0-4873 GCF_041915505.1 Rhodoblastus sp.
TGAGATAATTGCCGTTGGCGCGCAGGAAGGCGAAGGGCGTGAAGACCTCGCCGAACTGGTCGATATATTTGCGCTGCCACGACAGCTCGATCGTGCCGCTGGTGTAGCTGCCGCCGATGCCGCGCACGAGGCACGAACCCGGCGTGTAGTCGGGCTTGTTGGTGGCCGGGTTCACGCAGACCGGATGCAGGCCATATTGGTCGTCGAGCGAGATCGCGCCGACCTGCTGATAGGAGGCGAGCGCGGCCGACGAACTGGTGAAATTGGCGTCGATCGTGATCTGGCCGCCGATCCCGTGGGTCTTCTCCGGCGCGAGATCGATGGCCTTGTTATAGTCCCAGATCGGCCAGACGGCGGCGAGCTGCGGCTGGTAGTCGAAATTCGACAGGCCCTGGAACGAGAAGCCGCGCAGGTCGAAATAGCCGCGCTCGCCCTGACCGGTCAGATAGATCGTCGAAGAGGTCTCGCGGAAGAAATTCCCGTTAAGCACCGGATTCGGCAGGTTATAATCGTTCATGAACCATTTGTCGGAGACGCGCGCGATGTCCCAGCCGAATTTCCAGTTCTGGCTCAGCCAGATCGTGCCCTGCGAGGTGATTTCGCCGCGATTGGTCTGGTTGCCCGAGCCCCAGGGTTGCGCCGCGAAGGCGGAATCGTCGTTCTGATGGATGCCGCTGGCCTGAATGTAATAATAGCCGTTGTCGAGGCGGTGGCGGAATTCGACATCGCCGAACAGGCCCTGCCGGCTGAAATACATCGGCGTGACAGTAAGGTCCATATTGGGCGAGATCGCCCAGAAATAGGGCACGCCGAAGCCATTGCCCAGGGTCGACTTATAGCCGATCCGGGGCGCCAGGAAGCCCGACTGGCGGGTCACGCTGGGATCGGCGGTTGAGAAGAACGGCAGATAGGCGATCGGATAGCCGTAAAGCTCGAAGGTCGCGCCTTCGTAATAGAGCATCTGCTCGTTGTTCTTGTGGATGATCTTCTGCGCGCGTAGGCGCCACAGCGGAGGACGCTCGGGATGTTCGGCGCAACTCGGGCAGGCGGTATAGGTGCCCTTGTGGAAAACCGTCGTGTCGGCGTCGAGCTTCTCCGAGCGCGTGGCGCTGATATGGGTTCTTTCCTTGGTGTCGGCGCGGACGGTGTCGACGAAGCCCTGTTTGAAATCGCCGGTCAGCTCCATCTTGTCGGCATGGGTCACGGTGCCGTCGGCGTCGGTCAGCTTGACGGCGCCTTCGGCCAGCACGCGGCCGGTCTCGCGGAAATAGGTGACACGGTCGGCTTCGAGCACCTTGTTCTGGTAATAGATCTGGGCGTCGCCCTCGGCCGTGACGGAATGCGCCTTGTCGTCATAGACGACGCTATTGGCCTCGACGACCATCGGCCCCTTCTTCTGGCCGGCCGAATTGGCGAAACGGTCGTTCAGGGTTTCCGCTTCGGCGTGGCGAAGGGCGGCGGGGGCGGCGATGAAAAGGACGAATGCGGCAGCCACGGCGGCGAACACGCGCGCGATCGCGCCGCGCGCAAGCGCGAGGCGGCCGGCGGCGCGATGGGTCTGGCGGCTGGGGAAGCGAATCGCCATCAGCCGTCCTCGCGATTCAGGAGTGTCAACGCGCCCAACATATTCGCCACGATCGCAGGCGACCAAGCGGCCACGGGCGTGCTGAGCACGCCGGCGCCCCCGAGGTCGGAAACGAGTTTCGTGGCGACATAAAGCACGAAGCCCGCGCCGACGCCACCCAAAACCAAGACGCCCACGCCGCCCATGCGCGACAGCTTGAGCGAAAAGGACGCGGCGATCAGCACCATGGCGGCAAGCAGGGCCGGCAGGGCGAGAAGGGACTGAAAACGCAAACGATACCCCACTGCATCAAGCCCGGCGCCTTCCGTCTCCTCCGCAACGCGGGGGAGCGACCAGAATGACACCGCTTCAGGCGACACGAAACTCTGCACCACCTGACTGGGAAGGAGATTAGTCGCTAGATGGTAAACATCCGCTCTCCGCGGCTCCTCCCCGGGCGCTGTTATAATGACATGATTCAGCCGCCATTCGCCATTCCCCATCTCGGCGTCGTCGGCGTCGGCCCGTTCCAGAAATTTCCCTTTGGGGTCGAACACGAAGGCGGAGACGCCGGCCAGCCGCAGGCCCATGTCCGACGAGGCCTCGGCGCGCAGAATCGATTGCCCGTCGACGCTTTTCTGGCGGATCCACATCGAGGTGACATTGGCGAGGAACTTGCTCTTGAAGACGCCGGTCTCGATCTGGTCGGCCTGCTGTTTCATCATGGCCGACAGCGGATTGTAAACGGCCACGGCCAGAACGCCGATGGCGAGCGCCGCCAGGATCGGCGGCGTCAGGAATTGCCACACCGAGACGCCGGCCGCGCGCGCCACCACCAGTTCAAGCTTGCGGGTCAGGGTGATGAACGAGGCCATCGCCCCGAACAGGACGGCGAAGGGCAGGATCTGCTCGGAGACGGCGGGCGTGTGCAACAGCGACAGCCAGGCCACTAAAGTCGCGCTGGCGTTGGGATTATCGCCGGTCCGGCGCAGCATTTCGACGAAATCGACCATATAGATCAGGGCGAAAATCGTGAAAAACACCACGGCCACGCTTTTGACGAAGCGCGAACCGAAATAGAGGCCGAGCGTGGGTCCGATCATTCAGGCCGCCGCGAAAACGGCGCGCACGCGCCGGAAAGGTCGCTCGAAGGCGAAACGGAACGCATAAAGACCCGCCAGCGCGGCGCCCAGCAGCGGCAGCGCATAGGAGAGCGCCACGCCGGCGGGATCGCGCGCCATCAAGGCCGAGGCGCCGAAGCCGCCGACGCGCATCAGCACGGTCGCCAGCACCGCCCCGCCAATGGCCGCGCCGCGATTCTGCCGGGTGGTGCGCGGCGCCCCGAGCGCGGCGAAGGCGATCATTCCCATCGCCATGGCGTAAAGCGGCGCGACGAAGCGCTCATGCAGTTCGGCGCGGAAACGGCCTTCATTATCGCGGACATAGGGATCGGCGACATTGTAACGGAGCATGTCCGAGGTGGTGCGTTCGCGCGGGCGCAGCGGCGCGCCGTCCTGCTTCGAGCCGAAATGACTCAGGTCCAGCGCATAGGAATCGAACACGATCATGGCCGGCGTCTCGGCCCCCTTGTCCTGCCGCTGGATGGTGCCGGTCTCCAGCACGAGATAGTTCTGGTCTTCGACCTTGGTGGCGATGCCGGTTTCGGCCAGATAGACGTTGTTCTGGCCTTCCTCGCGCCGGTCGATCATGAAAATGCCGAGCAGCGCGCCGCCGGGCCCGCGATCGCGATAATGAAAGAACAAGCCGGGCTCCAGCATGTTGAACGTGCCCGGGCGCACGATTCGGGTCAGGAAATCGGACTGCACTTCGGTCAAGGCGTTGCGCAGGGCGCGAAAGCTCCAGGGCATGGCCGAGAGCGACATGAAGCCCGAAAACAGCGAAACTGCGATAATCAGCACGGCAAAGGGGCGGAAAAGCTGAAACGGCGAGAGGCCCGCCGAGGAGGCGACGACCAGCTCGCTGTCGCCATTGAGCTTGTTCAGGGCGAACAGAACCGCGATGAACAGGGCGATCGGCGAGATCACCATCAGCAGCGAGGGAATGATCAGGCCGGTGATGTGAAAGAACACGATCAGCGACTGGCCCTTGGTGGTCATCAGGTCGAAATCGCGCATCGCCTGGGTCAGCCAGATCACCGCCGTCAGAACGCCCAGCGCGACCAGAAAGGCCGAACCGGCAATCTTCAGGATATAGCGTTCGATCAAGGGCATGTTCGGCTTTCAGTCCCGGCTCGCGTCCCACATAGATCAATTCGGCGCCGCGGCAAAGCGGCGCCGCGACGGACGGGCTCGGTCCACAATCGGCGCCGCGCTGGACAATATTCGTCGCACCATGGCGTTTCCATGGCCTTGGCGGCGCGGATTGTGGACCGCGCCCGCCTGCGCCGATCTTTCCGGGGCGCCGTGACATTTTGAAAACAGCGCGCATTGACCCTTTTCGCCGCGCCGTCGCATAGTGGCCGCATATCCGCCGCCCGGCTCCGGCCCGGCGGCGCTTTATCCTGCCAATCCCAGAATGCCCTGAAGAGGTTTCCATGTCCGATTCCGTCGCGCTCGGCGCCCTGTCGATCACTGAGGCGGCCGCCGCGCCGCCCGAGGCCGGCGGCTATACGCTCGTGGTTTTCGCCGATTCGGCGCTCGGGCTCGGCGCGGCGACCGCCGCCGCGCTCGGCGAGGCGGCCGGCGTGATTCCCCGCGCCGCCGAAGCCGCCGCGTTCAAGGGCAAGATCGGCTCCAGCCTCGACATTCTCGCCCCCGCCGGCCTGAACGCGCAAAGGCTGCTGGTGCTGGGGACCGCCCCCGACAAGGAAGGCGGCAAGGTGGATTATCTGCGCCTTGGTGGTTTGGCCATCGCCAAGCTCGGCAAGGCCAAGGCGGTCCGCGTGTTGTTCGATTTCACGACTCCGCCGGACGATTCCGCTGCGGCGGCGGCTGATTTCGCGCTCGGGCTGCGGCTGCGCGGCTATAAATTCGACCAGTTCAAATCCAAGAAGGACAAGAAGGACGAGGCCGAAAACGGCGGCCCGGCCAATATTGGCATCGCAGGCGCCGAAGCCGCGCCGATCGCCGAGGCCATAACTAGGATCCAGGGCCTCGCCGACGGCGTCGATCTCGCCCGCACCCTGGTCAATCTGCCGCCGAACCTGCTCTATCCGGAAAGCTTCGCCGACAAGGCCAAGGAGTTGGAGAAACTCGGCGTCGTGGTCGAGATTCTCGACGTCCCGGCGCTCGAAGCGCTTGGAATGCGGGCGCTGCTCGGCGTGGGGCAGGGGTCTCGGCGGCCGAGCCG
>NZ_JAYSBG010000269.1:0-4866 GCF_041915505.1 Rhodoblastus sp.
ACCGCCTATACTGGGCGGTTTTCTTTTGACCGCGCGACAAGGCGCGGCCGCATGGTTTCGCCTGGGAGGGAGCCATGCCCTATCATCTGGAAGGACGGCTGCTCGAAGTCTGCGACTGCCGCGTGCTCTGCCCGTGCTGGATCGGCGAAGATCCCGATAACGGAACCTGCGACACCATCGTCGCCTATCATTTCGACAGGGGACAGATCGACGGAATCGACGTTGCCGGGGCGACCATCGCCATTGTCGCCCGGCTTCCCGGCAATATTCTGAAGGGCGACTGGCGCGTCGCGATCTATCTCGACGAGCGCGCCACGGCCGAACAGGAAGCGGCGCTGCTCAGGGTCTATAGCGGCCAGGCCGGCGGCCCGGTCGCCGATATCGCCAAGCTGGTCGGCGAAGTGGTGGCGGTCGAACGGGTTCCGATCCAGTTCGACGTGCGCGAGGGTCGCGGCGTGCTGCGGATCGGCGACAGCCAATATGCCGAGCTCGAACCCTATCAGGGCGCGACCGGCGCGAACACGACGCTCGCCGACACGATCTTCTCGACCGTGCCCGGCGCTCCGGTCTTCGTCGGCAAGGCCCCGCGCTACCGGTCGCGGCAGCCGGCGCTCGGGATCGACCTCGACCTGAAGGACCATAACGCGCTGCAAAGCACGTTCGTCTTTGATGCGTAACCTTCGGCGCGAACCGGACCGGCGGCGATGCCCGTTCTCGATCGCGAGCAAGTCTGGCCTTTCGCCGTCGGCGGCCTCGCCGCGGCGGCCTGGCTGACGCTCGCGGTCTGGGAGCGGACGCCCTATGGGCGCTATCTCGATCATGGCGGCTGGCTGGAGACCGGCGTGGTCGGCGGCCTGTGCCGGGCGTTCCCCGCCGGTTCGAGCCTCCTGCCCGCGCTGCTCTACGCCGGCGGCTGGCTGCTGATGCTGGTCGCCATGATGCTGCCGACGGCGCTGCCGCTGGTGGCGCTGTTCGCGCGCATGATGCGCGACCGCCCCGACCGCGACCTGCTGATGGCGCTGCTGATCGCCGGTTATCTGGCGGCCTGGAGCGCGTTCGCCGTGCTCGCCCATGCGCTGGACGCGCGCCTGCACGCTCTTGCCGCGAACAGCGCCCTGCTCGCTTTCAACGGCTGGGCAGTCGGCGCCGCCGGTCTAGCTCTCGCCGGCGCCTTTCAGTTCAGCCGATTGAAATATCATTGCCTGGAGCAATGCCGCGCGCCGCTTGGCTTCCTCGCCCGCCATTGGCGCGGCGGCGCGCCGCGCCGGCAGGCGTTCGGCCTCGGCCTCCGTCACGGCGTGTTCTGCGTCGGCTGCTGCTGGGCGCTGATGATCCTGATGTTCGTGGTCGGCATGGGCAATGTCGGCTGGATGCTGGCGCTCGGCGCCGTGATGGCGACGGAGAAGAACGCGCGCTGGGGCCCGCGCCTCAGCGCGCCGCTCGGGATCGCTCTGCTGCTGACGGCGGCGGTCCTGGTCGCGCAGCGCGTCTGACGGCGCTCAGCCGCCGTCCCGCGCCCAGATTTTGCGGTAGACGCCGATGATCTCGTCGACCTCGCGATTGCGGTTGAAGGCGTCCATGATGCGCGCCCGCGCCCGCTCGCCAATGGCCTCGATGGCCTCCGGCACGCGCATCAGGGATTCGATCGAGGCGGTCAGCGCCTCGATGTCGCCGGTCGGCGCCAGCACGCCGGTCGCGCCGTCCTCGATCACCAGTTCCGCCGCGCCGGCGCGGGTCGCGACAACTGCGTCGCCCGCCGCCATCGCCTCCAGCATGGTCAGGCCAAAACCCTCGACGCGCGAGGCGAACACATAGATCGAAATGCGCTGATACCAGGCCGGCACCTCCTCGATCGGCAATTCGCCGAGAAAGCGGATGCGCTCGCTCAGGCCCGCCGCCGCGATCTCCGCCTTGAGCTTGTCGACGAAAGCGGCATTGTCCGACGTGATGAGCCCGATGATGACCGCCGTGAAATCGGGATAGTTCGGCAGCAGCCGCAGCATGGCCGCGACGAACAGGTCGATGCCCTTCTGCTTGCGCACCCGGCCGAACACGCCAATCCCATATTTGCCCGGCAGGCCGGTCGCGGCGAAGCTCTGCGCGCGGTCGGCCGGCGGCTTGTAGGTTTCGAGATCGATCCCGTGATGGATCACGGTGGCTTGCCGTTCGAGAAAGGAGGCCGAGATTTCGCTGGTGGCGATGATCTCGTCCATTTTCCCGATCAGGAAGCGCGTATAGGCCGAATGGCGGCGCTGGCCGGCCGAATTGAAGATCAAGGCGAAACGCCAGCCGAGCCATTTCAGCAGCAGGCCGACGGTCATTTCGTTATTGCGCCGGGCGTGCCAGATGCGGACGCCATGGCCCTTCGGCGGCTGGAACCGCATGCGCAGGAGGTCGAGCAAGGACAAGCGGCGGATGCCGTCCGGGGCGTCGGGGCCAAACCAGACCGCGTCGAGCTTTTTGGCGATCAGCGGCGCGATGGTGCGATTGACCGCAGTGCCGCCCGAATAGCGCAAGCTCAGATTGGGAATGATGACTTCGATTTCGCTCAAAATCCGGTCCTCGACCATGCGGTGCGTCGCGCGGGACGATCGCCGCGGCCCGCCGAGGCCGAATAGCCTATCGGAGGCTTTTGCGAAACCGCTTTGTCCATTTGCGTGATTACGGCACGGCAGAGGAAAAACTCCCGCGCCGCGCGTGAAATCCGCCTCCAGCCGCCGGGATTCTTTGAAGTTTTTCGCCGCATCCGCCGATGCTAGAAAGAGTGCGGGCCGCGACGGACGACGAAATGCGCTTCATCACCGCGTTTCGACTCCCAAAGACTGACTCCGGCGCGGCCCGTCGTTATTTCCCGCATGAACCCGACGTCGCCGCGGCTCCGGCGCCGGGCGAGGGATTGGGGTGAGCCGTCTGCGTCGAAGCTTCCGAAACTGAAGAGCGATTCCCGCCTATTGACGGAAATCGCTCTTTTTTCGCTGGGTCAAGGCGTCATTTCAGCAGTTTCAGCAGCGCCTTGCCGGCCGGGCTGCGCAGTTCCTTGGCGTCGAGCGTCCCCTCATTGTCGACGTCGGCGGCTTTGAACTTCTTTTCGACCAAAGCCAGATATTCGTCCTTGGTCAGGGTCGCGTCCTTGTCGGGATCGGCGCCGGCGAGATCGTCCTTGCTGACGCGGCCATGCAGCTCCTTGATGTCGAGCGTGCCTTCATGATCCTTGTCGAGTTTGTCGAACAGGGCGCCGGCGGCCGTCTTGGCCTCGGCGAGGTCGATCGTGCCGTCCTTGTCCGGGTCGAGCGTCTTGGGAACTTCGGCGAGCGCGGGCGCCGCGCAAAAGGCCGCGCCGGCGGCAAAAAGGAGCGAACGACGGTCCAGCATGGCGAGTCTCCCAATCATTTCAGGATGAAAGCAGGTTTGACCATAAACCACAGGCCGCCAAAAGCCAAAGGCCATCGCCCGCCGCGACGATCGGCCGCGCTTATTGTCCCTGCGCCTCCAGCGCCGCGCGCATCAGATCCATCGAGGTGCGCGCGCCGAGCTTGAGCTTCAGCGCCGTGCAATTATTGGCGATGGTCTTGTAGGACACGCCCAGCTTGTCGGCGATGGCGCCCATCGATTCGCCAGCCGCGAGCAGGCGGACGATTTCCATCTCGCGCTGCGAGAGCTGGGCCAGCCTGTTGTCGAATTTGGCGAAGGCCATTTTCTGCGCCAGCGCCCCGGGCAGATAGGTCCCGCCAGCGTGAACCTGACGCAGAGCCGTCACGAACAAAGCCGGATCGTCGTTCTTGGCGACATAGCCCTTCGCCCCGGCGGAAATGGCGCGGCCCGCGAAAGCGGGATCGTCGTTCATGCTGAAGATCACGATCCGCGCCGCCGGCTCCTGCGCCAGAATGCGCGCGGCGAGTTCGAAGCCGGACAGGCCGGGCAGGTTGATGTCGATCACCGACACGTCCGGCCGATGCGCGGAAAAGGCGGCGAGCCCCGATTCGGCGTCGCAGGCGTCGAAGGTTTCGATATCCGGCTCGGCGGCCAGCAAAGCCTTGCAGCCGGAAACGACCACCGGGTGGTCGTCGACGATCAGAACACGCAAGCGCAGCCTCCCTCGCTCTTCCTTGCCGCCAAGATGCGGCGCGCGCGCGCGCATTTCAAGCCGGCCGCCCGATCCGACCCTTGACAGGCCGCGGACCGGGCAAGACCATCGCCCCCTTTTTTCGCGCAACGGACGTTCCATGTCGCTCAAGGTTCGAATCGACCTGCTGTTCGGCCTGATCCTGTTCCTGGGCCTCGCCGCCGATATCGGCCGCATGGCGTTCAACGCCCGCGCGCGGGTCGAGGCCGAAGGCGCGGCCATGACCCGGGTCACCCGCGATTTTGTCGAGGCGGCGCTGACCAGTCTGCGCGGCGCGCCCGATCCGGAAGAAAGCCTGCGGCAGCTCGCGCACAGCCTCGATTCGCTGCGCCATGTCCGCATCGCTTTTGTGCACGATCCCGCCGCGGCGGCGGCGGCGGCCTTGATTCCCGATGAGTCGCGACGCGAGGCGCCGGCCTGGTTCTTCAATCTCATTCACGCCCACGACAAGGTGACGATCCTGCCGGCGGCGATCGACGGCCGCCAATTCGGCGCGCTGGTGATCGCCAGCGACCCCTCGGACGAGATCAACGAGGTCTGGCAGGACGCGCGCAATCTCGCGCTCACCGGCGGCGCCATCGCGCTCGCCGCCCTGATCGGGGCGAGTTTCGTGCTTGGGCGGACGCTCCACCCTTTGCGCAGTTGCGCCGAGGCGCTGGGGCGCCTGCGCGACGGCGATTATTCGGCGCGCGCGGAGGCCGCCGGCTCGCCCGAATTCGTCGATCTCTGCGCCAAGATCAACG
>NZ_JAYSBG010000270.1:0-4860 GCF_041915505.1 Rhodoblastus sp.
CGCCTGCGAAGCCAGTCAGGATCGTTTCGTCGAGGCGCATATGGGCGGTGACGCCGCCGAATGGGCCAGCGGCGTGTTTGAAGCTCGCGCCTGCCGATACGGCGGTCCAGTACAGATCGACGCCGAGCAGGAACGTATCGTTTTGCGCCGTGACCGTCAGCGGAACCACGCCGTTGAGATGTCGGAGCAGCGTGAAAAAGCCGACATCGACCGAAGCAATCGGCAGATTGCGTATGCCGATATTGGTGATGAGACCCGGGGCCCAACCATTGATGGTCGCTTCGAAGCGCCAGCGAGGCGGTTCCGGGACAGGCGCGGGGGCTTCCTTCAGCGAGGGCAGATCGGCTGCGACGACCGGCGCCGGGGACATGGCGCTCAGGGCCAGCAGGCCCACGCCGCCGAGAATAATCTTCCGCACGCCCTGATCTCCCAAGTTTAAGGTCATTTTTTCATTCGCTCATTTATCGCAAAAGACGCGCTGGCCTGAAATCTTTACCTGACGGCGGCGTTTCTCAATTCGCGCCGCCGTTGCATATTTGAGACAATAAAGGCTCCGATCAAAACGCCGCGCGTCAAGCGTTCCGGGTCGATCAGGACGTCTTTTTCACCGCCGGCGGCTTCCATTCGCCCTTGCCGGGCGGCAGGATCGACGGCTGCGCCGTCTTCGGCCAGTAAAGCCGCATCACCAGATAAATCGGGCCTGCCGGGGCCGGCAGCCAATTCGGCTCCTTGTCGGCTCCCGGCGAGGCGTTCTGGATATAGATCGTCAGCGAACCGTCGGCGTTGCGCTTCATGCTCGGCAGCATCGGCGAATTGACCAGGTAGCGGTCGATGGGATTTTTGATCAGCAATTGGGTCTTGCCGTCATACATGGTCACCGACCAGAAGGCGTTGACCGGCGGCAGGCTGTCGGCGGCGAAGGTCAGTTCGTAATTATGGGCGGAACCGTCGAGCGGTTCGCCGGCGCCGTCGTGGTGGGTGAGGGGATACATCGCCTCTTCGGCATCATTGGCGTAGATGCCGGCCTTGGCCACGACCGAGCGCTTGAGCCAGTCGCCGTTGTAGAAGGCGGAATCGCCGCCGGCCGAGGCGACGCGCCAGAAATTGATGTTCGAGCCAAAGCCGGCGAGCGCCTCGTCGACCTTGCGGGCGCCCTGCTGCATGCCGCGCGCGACTTCGAGTTTCTGTTCGAGGGTCAGCGCGTCGAACTGGAAGCTCTTGCCCGGCCCGACGCCGATCTGCGCCATTTTGGCGCGGATGTCGGCCTCATTGGCGGCGGGCGGGATGAATTGCAGCATGAAATCGAGATATTCGAAGAAATTGCCCTTGACCAAGTCCTTGTCGATCTTGGGGAAGTCGATCGGCGGAGCGGCCGGCGGGGCGGGCTGGCCGAGAAAGGCGGAGAGCGGACGGACCTTGTAGCCTTCCTGCACCTTGATGACGTTGGGCATGTCGTCGGCGTTGAAAAGCTGGGTGCGATAGATCGCGCCGGCGAGCGTGCTTCCGGCGACGAAAATCTTCTTGATCCCCTTCGGCGTCTCGCCCTTCCACTCCGGTCCGACGACGAGATAATCGCCGGCTTCGCTGCCGGTCGTGCGCGAGCCGATATAGCCGAAATTATAGGTGCTGGAATCGAACAGTTGCACCGAATAATAGCGCTTGGGGGCGACGGCCGGAACCGAGAGGACCAATGGCTCCGCGCGCAGGTCCATGAACAGAAGCGAATAGGGCGTGTCGCTGTTCGGCGTGATGACCGCCGTGTCCTTGTAGGTGAAGACCTCGTGGGAATTGGCGATCTCGTTGAATGGCGCCTTGAACTGGCTGGAGCCGCGGTCGATCGCCATCTGGTACATGACGCCGTAATTCATCACGATCGGCAGGCCGAAGATGAAGGCCTCGTCAGCGATGTCCTTGCCGGCGAAAAAGCCGGGTTTGGCGTCCTCGGCGAAGGCGCGGCGGGCGAAGGGCGCGCCCGCGGCGGCGAGCAGCGACGAGGTCGCGGCGGATTTGAGAAGATCGCGTTTGGTCAGCATGAGTGAGCCTGCCCTATGAAGCGCCGTCTTTGGGACGGGAAAAAGCCAACGACGCAAATGCCTGCCGCCTGCGCCGGGATCTGTTTGGAATCATAAATCTGTCTGGGAACCATAAACCGGAACGAGAGGGCGCGCCTGGTTTCCTTCGTCGGCGCCGACGGCTTGCGAGAGGCCGATCGGCGACCTCGCCGGCGCCGACGAAGGAAGCGTGCGGCCCGGCCTTGTCAGCCGAGCCTGAAACGGGCGCGTCGCCCCGACCCGGCGACGTTCAGGCGCCGCCGGGTTGAGACAACAGGCCGAGATTTCATTTGGCGTCCTGGGCCGCCTGCATGCCTTCGAGCAGCTTCTTCTTGTCATCCTCGGTCAGGACGGGGGGCTCGACGGTGATATTCAGCTTGTCGATCTTGCCGGTGAAGGCGAAGGGAATCTGGTAATCGGAATCGTCGACCGGCGTGCCGGTCGCCGAGCCGATGTCGAAGGTTTCATCGACCGGCAGCGTCAAGGGAATGGTGCGGTCCAACTTCTGCGTCGCGACGATCTTTCCGTCGACGCTCAGCGTCCCGGAGCCGGGTCGCCCAAGGCCGCTGATGTTGTTGAAGGCCAGGGTGGCGAAGCCGAGACCGTCATATTTGAAGTCGTAGACGATTGTGTGCTTGCCGGGGGCGAGCGCGTCGGGGCCCTGCCATTTCACCCGTTTCAGGTCGAGCAGGTTCCAGGTGAAAGTCGGCTTGCCCTTGAGGAAGTAAAGGCCGTAGCCGCCGAACCGGCCGCCCTGCTTGACCACGACGCCGTCGGCTTCCTTCGGGACGTCGACCTCGGCGGTGATCGTGTAGGAGGTGTTGAGCAGGTTCGGCGCCGCCGATGTCGGCAGGCCGGTCATCGGCAAGCCGCCATAATTGAACACCCTGCGTCCGGCCGTGAGATTCGGACGTGGCGCGACCAGCCGGGTCGCCACCGAAGCGTCGAGCGGCAGAACCTGATATCTGGCGAATTCGCCAAACATCTGATCGGTCATTTCCTTGACCTTCTGCGGATTTTGCGCGGCGACGTCGGTGTTTTGCGTCCAGTCGTGGCGGACGTCGTAAAGTTCGAAGGTGAACGCCGTCGCCGGGTCCTGAATCGCCGTTCCGAACAGCTCCCACGGCGGGCGCTTCGGCACGGCGCTGAGCATCCAGCCGTCGTTATAGAGGCCCTGTACGCCCATCATTTCGAAATATTGCGTCTTGTGGGGCGTGGGAGCATTCGCCTGGTCGAAGGAATAGACCATGCTGACGCCTTCGATCGGCTTCTGGGCGATGCCGTCGACCATGTTCGGCGCCGGAATGCCCGTCGCCTCCAGAATGGTCGGGACGACGTCGATCACATGATGGAACTGGTCACGAACGCCGCCCTTGTCCTTGATTCGGTCGGGCCAGGACACGACGACGCCATTGCGCGTGCCGCCGAAGAAGGACGGAATCTGCTTGGTCCATTTGAAGGGCGTGTCGAAGGCCCAGGCCCACGGCACGGCATAGTGATTATAAGTCTGGTCGGTGCCCCAGACGTCATACCACTTCATCTGTTCCTTCACCGGCAAGGTCACGCCGTTGAAGGCCATCATTTCGCTCGGCGTGCCGTTCGGCGAACCTTCTGCCGAGGCGCCGTTGTCGCCATTGATATAGATGATCAGCGTGTTGTCGAGTTTGCCGAGATCCTTGACCGCCTGGATCACGCGGCCGATCTCGTGATCGGTATAAGCGAGATAGGCGGCATAGACGTCGGCCTGACGGATGAAGAGTTTCCTTTCCTCGTCCGTGAGTTCGTCCCAGTTCTTGAGAAGATCGTGCGGCCAGGGCGTCAGCTTGGCGTCCTGCGGAATAACGCCGAGTTTTTTCTGATTGGCGAAGATCGTGTCGCGCAGCTTGTTCCAGCCGTCGTCGAACAGATGCATCGCGCTGACCTTCTCGACCCATTCCGGCGTCGGATGATGCGGCGCATGGGTTGCGCCCGGCGCGTAATAGAGCAGGAAGGGCATCGACGGATCGATGTCGTTGAGCTGGTTGACCCAATGGATGGCGTCGTCCGCCATCGCTGTAATCAGGTTCCAGGTCGGATGGCCGATATAGGGATAGATGGCCGTGGTGTCGTTAAACAGATTGGGCTGCCACTGGCTCGAATCGCCGCCGACGAAACCATAGAAATGCTGGAAGCCCATGCCAGTCGGCCATTGGTCGAACGGCCCGGCCTGGCTCGCCGCGAAGGTCGGCACATTGTGATCCTTGCCGTACCAGGACGTGCGATAGCCGTTTTCGAGCAGGATGCGGCCGATGGTGGCGCTGTCCTTGCCGATGATCGAATTGTAGCCGGGGAAGCCCGTGGATTGCTCCGAAATCACGCCGAAACCGACCGAATGATGGTTGCGGCCGGTGATCAGCGCCGCGCGGGTCGGTGAACAGAGCGAGGTCGTGTGAAAATTGGTGTAGCGCAGGCCCGCCGCGGCGACCTTGTCGAGCTCCGGCGTCGGGATGACGCCGCCGAAGGTCGAGGGAGCGCCGAAGCCCTCGTCGTCGATCAGGATCAGCAGGATGTTCGGGGCGTCCTTGGGCGGGACGACGCGCGCGGGCCAAAACGGTTTGGACTGGGCGGCGTTGAGCTGGATATCGCCGCCGAATTTCTGCGGGAAGGGCGGCAAGACATGGCCGTCGATGGTGGTCGTGGCGTCGGGCGCGCCGGGGGGCGGCGCGGCGGGCGTCGCCGCCGTTGCCGTTTTCGCAGAAGCCGGCGCCGTCGCGTCGGCGGCGATCTGGTTCACGGCCTTGCCGAGCGGCGCGCCCTGCTGCGCCTGCGC
>NZ_JAYSBG010000271.1:0-4853 GCF_041915505.1 Rhodoblastus sp.
CCTATACGAGCCTGATGGAAATCGCGCCGAGTTACGACCGCGCCGCCTTCTGGTGGAACCAGATGGCGGCGGAGGGCATCACGCCGAATGAGGCGAGTTCGCGGGTCTTCGCCAAGAAGGGCGGCCGTGTGGCGCCGCCGGCGGACGGCGGCGCCGCGCAATAGCGCGACGGGTTATAGCGTTTTCGAGCGAAGTGGTTGCCGGTTCGCGTAAAGAAAACGCGTCAAAACAAAAATCTAGATCGTTTCATTGTTTCCATGAAACAATGAAACGATCTAGCGCGAGAATTTCTTGTATTTCAGCCGGTGCGGAATGACGCTGTCAACGCCGAGACGGCGCTTCTTGTCTTCCTCGTAATCGGCGAAATTGCCCTCGAACCATTCGACATGGCTGTCGCCCTCGAAGGCCAGCATGTGGGTGGCGATGCGGTCGAGGAAGAAGCGATCATGGCTGATGATGACCGCGCAGCCGGCGTAATCGTTCAGCGCATCTTCCAGCGCGCGCAGGGTTTCGACGTCCAGATCATTGGTCGGTTCGTCGAGCAGCAGGACATTGGCGCCCTTTTTCAGCATTTTGGCGAGATGCACGCGGTTGCGCTCACCGCCCGAGAGCATGCCGACCTTTTTCTGCTGATCCGCGCCCTTGAAATTGAAGGTCGAGCAATAGCCGCGCGAATTGATCTCGCGCTTGCCGAGATAGATCACCTCATTGCCGCCGGAAATCTCTTCCCAGACCGTCTTCTTGTCGTCCAAAGCGTCGCGCGACTGGTCGACATAGCCGAGTTGCACGCTTTCGCCGATCGCGATCTCGCCGCCATCGGGCTTGTCCTGCCCGGTGATCATGCGGAAGAGCGTGGTCTTGCCGGCGCCGTTCGGGCCAATCACGCCGACAATGCCGCCGGGCGGCAGCTTGAAGGACAGGTCGTCGATCAACAGCTTGTCGGCGAAACCCTTCGACAGATGATTGAAATCGATGACGTTCTGGCCCAGGCGCTCGGCCACCGGAATGATGATCTGCGCGCTCGTCGGCGCCTTGTCGTTCTGCTTGGCGACCAGATCCTCATAGCGCTGGATACGCGCCTTGGACTTGGCCTGACGCGCCTTGGGGCTCGACGCGATCCATTCGCTTTCCGCCTCGATTGCGCGCTGGCGGGCTTCGTCCTCGCGGCCTTCCTGCGCGAGGCGTTTCTGCTTCTGCTTCAGCCAGGTCGAATAATTGCCCTCATAGGGGATGCCGCGGCCGCGATCGAGCTCCAGAATCCAGCTCGTCACATTGTCGAGGAAGTAGCGGTCGTGGGTGACGATCAGGATCGCGCCGGGATAATTGCGCAAATGGCCTTCCAGCCAGTTCACGGTTTCGGCGTCGAGATGGTTGGTCGGTTCGTCGAGCAGCAGCAGTTCCGGCTGTTCCAGCAACAGCTTGCAGAGCGCGACGCGGCGGCGCTCGCCGCCCGAGAGTTTCGACACCGCCCAATCGTCGGGCGGACAGCCGAGCGCCTCCATGGCCTGATCGACCTGGCTGTCGAGATCCCACAGGCCCTTGGCCTCGATCTCGTCCTGCAGGCTGGTCATTTCGTCCGCCGTCTCGTCCGAATAATTCATGGCGAGTTCGTTGTAGCGGTCGAGCACGGCCTTTTTCTCGGCCACGCCGAGCATCACATTGCCGCGCACGTCGAGGGTTTCGTCGAGCTTCGGCTCCTGCGGCAGATAGCCGACCCGCGCGCCCTCGGCGGCCCAGGCCTCGCCGGAGAAATCCTTGTCCGTGCCGGCCATGATGCGCAAAAGGGTCGATTTACCGGCGCCGTTGACGCCGAGAACGCCGATTTTCGCGTCCGGATAGAAGGACAAATGGACGTTATCGAGCACTTTCTTGCCGCCGGGCCAGGTTTTGGACAGGCCCTGCATGTGGTAGATGAATTGACGCGCCATGGGCGAGGAAGCTTTCCGAATTGAAGCGCCCGGGGCTCGCGCGGGCCGGGCGGAAGGTCGCTGGCGGCCTTATAAAAGATCGCCCGGCAAAGGGGAAACGGCTTTTTGCGGTCGCGGCCCTTCCGCCGGAGAACGAAAGCGGGACCGCAGGTCACAGAAAAATTCACTTTCGGCCCTAGCGTCGCTCCGGATTTGCTTTATTCAATCCCCTTGACGCCGCGCCCATTTCAGGAGCTCAGCCTTGTCCGCAGCCCTTCCCGAACGTCGCACTCCCGAGATTTTCCCGGCCGATACGCGCCGCGCGGAGCCGCACATTCCCTGGGCCGGCGAAGCCGCGCCGCCGCCCGCCCGTCCCGCGCCCGCCACCGTCTCCTCGAGCGAAGCGGGATTCGAGACCGACGCGCCGGCGGCGGCGGCGAGCGCCTTTTTCGCGCCGCAGACGCAAGCGCTGCTCGACCGATTGGCCGATCTACTGCGCCGGCCCGACGCGCCCTCGCCTTTCGCCATCGGCCTGACCGCGCGGGCGGGCGCCGGCAAGACCAGCGCGCTCAACTGGCTGGCCGACAAGCTGGCCGGCTCCGGAACGACCGCCGTCGTTACGCTGAAGGCGTCCGAGCTCGCCGGCGAGCCCGAGCGCGCGCTCGCCGCCGCGCTTTATCGCACCCTGTCGTCGCGCCATGGCGCCTTGGCGCAGGAGGCGGCCCAGGAAGGCGCCCATTTCGGCGCCGATCCGGCCACCCTCGCCCGGATCGCCCAGGAGCGCCTCGACAGCGTGCGCCGCAAGCTGGTCTCGGAAAAACAGGCGCTCGCCCAGACCGAAACTCGCCGCGCGGCCCTGAAGGAAACCCTGCTCTATGACACACCCGGCACCCGCGTCGACGCTTATGCGCGCAAGGTGCGCAGCGCCGTCGAGCCGCGGCTGCGCCGGTTCGGCTTCAACGGCGAACCGCTCGGCGTGTTCAAGGACCTGACCCGCGACGTCAATGAGAACAGCGGCCTGATCCGGCGCGCGTTGACCGGCCTGCGCGCTCTTTACGCCTATCGCGGCCAGACGCGCCTGCTGGTCTGGTCGGCGCTGAGCTTCGCCGCCAATCGCGGCGTGACATGGCTGGCGCTGAACAAGGCGGTCTGGCTGGGCGTGATCGCCAGCGCCGGGTCGATCGGCGTGCAGACCAGCGATTTCCTGCAAGGCCGGCTCGACTGGTTGCCGATGGTGGCGCAAGGCTTCGCTCTGATCGCTTTGGCGCTACTCGGCCTCAATATCTGGCGCGCCTTCGATTTCATGCAGCCGCTGGTTCACGCCGCCGGCCTGCTGGACGAGGATGTCGCGGCCAAGCGCCACGAGATCGACCAGAATGTCGCGCATCACGCCCGCAATGTGGAGCGGCTGGGCGTCGAGGCCGACGCCTTGGCCCGCAAGGCCGAGGAAGCCGAACGGCGCGCCGCCGGGGCGAATCGCAATCCGCCGGCTTTCATGGAATCCGACGAGGCCGCCCAGAAGCGCGCCGCCGCGCTCGGCTTTCTGGAATCGCTGTCCGATCTGCTGACGCGCGGGACCATCGCCGGCGCGCCGCGCAAGGTGGCGGTCGCGGTGGACGGTTTCGAGAGCGTGAGCGCCCCCGCCGCCTTGTTCACCCGGATCAACGACCTGCTGGCGCGGCCGGGCCTGGTCGCGGTTTACGCGCTGGATTCGCGGCTGTTCGACGCCGCGCCGGGCGCCCTCGCCCGCCAGATCCAGCTCCCGCTGCGGCTCGATGTCGACGATGGGCGCGAACCGGTCGCGCTGGCGCCGCTCGACGCGCCGTTCTCGCCGCTGGAAACGCGCCTCGCCGCCGCGCTCGCGCCTTTGGCGGGCGACAGCCCGCGCGCGCAAAAGCGCCTGCGCAATCTGCTGCGCTTCCTGCGCCCGGGGCCGGACGCGCATTCGGGCGTCACGGCCGCGCTGGCTTTGTTGATCGCGGCCGAAATCGGCGCCTCGCCGGCCGACCGCGAGGTTTTGGCGCGCGCTTTGGCCGATGCTTCCGCCGGCTTCGCCCCGCAAGGCTCGGCGACGCTGCAGGAGGCGCTGGCCAATGCCGCGGCCGTCGACGGGCCCATCAGCCGGGACGACGCACGGCGGGCGGCCGCGCTCGCCCGCCATGTCATGTTGGAGAACCGAGCTTAGTTAAAAGCCTTCGGTCTTGCCAATCGTCATCCCCGAAAACGGCTCGATCCAGACCAGCTTGTCGACCACTCGGGTCACGCCGGGGATGTTTTCCGCCGCGACCACCAGAGCCGGCCTCTGCCTTTCGTCGAAAATCTCGCCGGTCAGGGTCACCACGCCCTGATCGACGGTGACATCCAGGGTCTTCGGCGAGGCGAAGCCTTGGCTACGCAATTCGGCCAGCAGCTTGTCCAGAATGGCCTGATCGGTGCATTCGGCCGGGTTCGCCACCTTGGGCGCGACGGCCTTGGACAGAGCCCGCAGCAGATCGGCGCGGGTGATGATGCCGACGAGGCGGTCGCCGCTGACCACCGGCAAGCGCTTGACCTTGCGGCGCTCCATCACCTCGACCACTTCATTGATCGAAGCCGATTCGCTCACCGTGGCGACGTCGCGGGTCATCACGTCATGGACCTTACGGCCATGGCTCATCACATAGGATTCGGCGATCTCGCCCGGACCGAGAAGGAACTCGATCCAGCGCGGCTTGCGCTTGGCCGTGCCAAGTTCGGCGCGGTGCAGGAAATCGCCCTCGCTGACCAGTCCGACCAGCCGTCCGTCCGCATCGGCCACCGGCAGGCCGGAGACATGGCTATCCAGAAGCAGCGCTATGGCTTCCTCGATCGTGGCGTCGGGACCGATCGTCTTGACCGGGCTCGTCATGATGTCCGACGCAATCATTTTCGCCTCCCATTCCCGGCGGGTCCATCGACCCGCGCCTT
>NZ_JAYSBG010000272.1:0-4839 GCF_041915505.1 Rhodoblastus sp.
GCGACGCCGCTTT
Organism: Rhodoblastus sp.; assembly: GCF_041915505.1. Lineage (GTDB taxonomy): Bacteria > Pseudomonadota > Alphaproteobacteria > Rhizobiales > Beijerinckiaceae > Rhodoblastus. The sequence continues at coordinate 14 of NZ_JAYSBG010000272.1, forward strand.
CGGGAGCCGCCTGCAAGGGGTGGGCGCTTGGCTGCGCCTGATCCCTGCCATGATCCGCTTGGGAACAGTCAATATCGATGACGAGCGGCTTCGTTGACTGTAGCGCCTTCATCGTCTGCCAGCGCCTTCCGCAGAGATTAACGTCTACTGGCTTGCTCGACGACAAAACCTATTACCTGTTTTGATGCCGGCCAACAAATGGCCACTTCCGAGGGTTTCGGTTATCGCCCCCCACAGGAAATTTCGTTTTATAGGACCGCTTCAAGCCGAAAGCCGCCGAAGCGGCAATCTCAAAATTCAAACTGAGGCGCTACCAGCAGCTCCACGGGGCTTGCCTGCCGCGCCGCAACCGGGCTATATTTCCCGGATTGCATCATCGTGCGGTGCGGAAGCCGGTTGGAAGCCGGCACGGTCGCGCCACTGTGATCATCGGGCTTGGCAAGGCTACGATGTAAGTCAGACCCCCCGCACGATCAGGCAGCCTCGAACTGGACGCGAAATCCAAGGAGTTTCATCCATGTCCACGATTACCTACGCCCCCAAGTCCGGTCCGGTCGCCCACCCGGTCGCCCTTCCGCTGCGCGAAGTGCTGCCCTGGGCGATTTTCGCCGGCCTGCTTCTGATCCTGGCGATCTATTTCATCGGCGCCGAACAGGGCGCGACCTCGCTGTTCAAAGGCATGTATGTGCATGAATTCGTGCATGACGGCCGCCATCTGCTCGGCTTCCCCTGCCACTGAGGCGGACGTTCGCCTGAGGGATCGCCTGCGGTCCCGCACGTCTTCAATTTGCTGCCAATGAAGGGCCCGCGACCGCTTGCCAGTCGGGCCCCGGTTTGCATTGCCTGAACGGATCTGAACATGGTCGGAAAATTGCTCGCGCGCGGCATGCTGGTCGGCCTGATCGCCGGCCTTTTGTCATTCGGCTTTCTGAAAATCGTCGGCGAACCGCTGGTGGATCGCGCCATCGCCTTCGAATCGGCGATGGATGAGGCTAAGGCCCAGGCCAGGATCGACGAAGCCAAGGCCAAGGGGATCGACCTGCCCAAGGAAGAGCCCGAACCCGAACTGGTCAGCCGCGAAGTCCAGGGCGGAATCGGCCTGTTGACCGGCGTCATCATCTATAGCGCGGCCTTCGGCGGCCTGTTCGCGCTGGTTTTCGCTTTCGCTTATGGCCGCATGGGCGATTTCGGGCCGCGAGCCGCCTCGGCCTTGCTCGCGTTGGCCGGTCTCGTCGCGGTCTACATCGTGCCGAATCTCAAATATCCCGCCAATCCGCCGTCGGTCGGCAATCCCGAAACCATCGGTATGAGGACGGCGCTTTACTTCGCCATCATCCTGATTTCGCTCGCCGCGATGATCGCGGCGGGTTCGCTGCGCCTCAGGCTCAACGCCCGCTTCGGCGGCTGGAACGCGGCGCTGATCGCCGCTGTGGGCTATATTGCTGTGATGGTCGTCGTCTCGCTGGCGCTTCCGGGCGTCAATGAAGTGCCGGAAGGCTTCCCGGCGCCGGTGCTCTGGCAGTTCCGCATCACGTCGCTCGGCGCGCAATTGATCCTGTGGGCGGTGCTCGGCCTCGGCTTCGGCGCCTGGACGGAACGCGCCGCGATCGCCGAGACCAACGGCGCGCGGCTTAAGACGGCGGCTGTTTGAGCCGGAGCCTCCCCGGTCCGACATCAGAGCGTGGCGAAGCGGCTGCGACATGACCATTCGTCTGAAGCTGCTCTGCCATGCCCCCACCGCCGCCACGCGCGACGCCGGATTTCCGGCGGACGAACCGCTTGACGACAAGGCCCGGGCCGTTTTGGCCGGCCTGCCCCATAATCTGCATCGCGCGGATCGCTGTTTCGTCAGCCCCAGCCTCCGGGCGCGACAGACGGCTGAGGCGCTGAGCCTCGACGCCGCCGTGGAGCCGCTGCTGCGCGAATGCGACTATGGCCGCTGGGCCGGACGCGCGCTGGCCGAGATACAGGCGGACGAGCCTGAGGCGATCGCGGACTGGCTGCGGGCGCCGGACGCCGCTCCGCATGGCGGTGAATCCGTGCAGGATCTGTTGGCGCGGGTGGCCCATTGGCTGGACGCGCAAAAGGAGACGTCGGGCCTGACCGTCGCCATCACCCATGCCTCGGTGATTCGGGCGGCCATCGTCCACGCCATCGAGGCGGGGCCGCGCGCCTTCTGGCGGATCGACGTCGCGCCTTTGTCCCTGACCCGCCTCAATGGCGACGGCCGGCGCTGGACATTGGCCTCGATCGGGCCGATGCGGTCCGAGGCCGGACGCAAATGATCCGGGCGCTTGTCATGCTGGCGCTGCGATGCGCGACGAGGACGCGCGGGTTAGCCGTGGCGGCCGCGTTGCTGATCGCCGCGCCGGCCGCGCCTGTTTCCGCCCATCACCTTCGCGCGACACCGGACGGTTCCGTCCAGGGCCTTCGCATTCCCGGCCTGACCCACGGCCAGATGGTCGTCATCGCCGCTCATCGGTTGGAAATCCTGAAACTGGCGGATGAGCAGACGCCGACCGATCCGACGCTGCGGCGGCTGCAGGGCTATGTCGCCTTGCAATATTTCGCCTGCCTGTGGGGTCTGGTTCCGGGCGGGATCGAGGACGAGAGCAGCCCGTTCAATGAATGCAGCCACGCCTATCTGGCCGGGACCAAGGCATTGCTGATGCATCTCCTGACCTTGCCGGGCGAGCGCGCGCCCGCAGTCCGCGCTCTCGCCGACCGGATCGAGCAGGACATGCAACAGAACAACGCCTCGCTCGTGCTGTGCCGCTTCAGCGACGAACCATTCGACTCCGCCGAATTCATCGGACCCAATTGGAGCGAGATCCCGTTCCATCCGGTCAGCCTGTTGTCGCTGGCGAGCGTCGCGCTAGCCGCGATCGGCGGCGTCTGGCTGGCCGTGCGCTTCCGCTCCTGACCGTTTTGACGCAAAAAAGCCCCGCCCGATCGGTCGGGCAGGGCTGGAAAGCGCATCACGAAGCGGATCAGACCTCGGTCATCACCTTGGCGACGCATTCGCTGACATAATCGATGTTCTTCGCGTTCAGCGCCGCGACGCAAATGCGGCCGCTGTCCAGAGCATAGACCGCATAGGTCTCGCGCAAGGCGATGGCCTGCGGCTTGGTCAGCCGCGAATAGGAGAACATGCCGTTCTGGCGCGTGATATAGGAGAAATCGCGGCCCGGCAGGCGCTCGGAGAGCTTTTCGGCCAGCAGCTTGCGCATGGTCTTGATGCGCTCGCGCATGCCGCCCAGCTCCGCGTCCCATTGCGCGCGCAAAGTGGGATCGGCCAGCACCAGCGCCGCCGCCGCCGCGCCATGACCGGGCGGCGAGGAATAAGTGATGCGGGCGATGCGCTTGAGCTGGCTCAGCACGCGAGCCTTCTCCTGCGCGCTGGCGGTCAGCACGCTGAGCGCGCCGACGCGCTCGCCATAGAGCGACAGCGACTTGGAGAAGGAGAAGGACACGAACAAAGGCCCGCCATCCGAGGCGAACAGACGCACCGAAAAGGCGTCGGCCTCCAGCCCTTCCGCGAAGCCCATATAGGCCGTGTCGAGGAAGGGGGTCAGGCCGCGCTCGCGCACGATCTTCGCGATCTGCCGCCATTGGTCCTGCGACAGGTCGAGGCCGGTGGGGTTGTGGCAGCAGGCGTGCAGCAGCACGACGTCCCCGGCGGGGATTTGTGACAGGGTCGCGATCAGGCCGGCGAAATCCAGCTCGCCGTCGGCGCCGTAATAGGGATAGGTCTCGACCGTGAAGCCGGCCGCCGTGAACAAAGCGCGATGGTTTTCCCAGCTCGGATCGCTGATCCAGACCTTGGCCTGAGGCGAAATGACGCGGATCAACTCAGCGCCCAGCTTCAGCGCGCCGGTGCCGCCGAGCGCCTGAACCGTCGCGATCTTGGCGAGATCGGCCGAATCGGCGAACACCATCTGCGCCACCGCGGCGTCATAGGCTGGCAGGCCGTCGATCGGCACATAGCTGTGCGGCGCCGTCTTGGCCAGCAGCGCCTCTTCGGCCTGTTTCACGCAAGCCAGCAGCGGCACCTTGCCGTTCTCGTCCTGATAGACGCCGACGCCGAGATTGACGCGGCTCGGCGACTTGTCCGCGACAAAGGCCTCCGTCAAGCCCAGGATCGGGTCGCGCGGAAGCTCCTCAACATTTGCGAAAAGGCTGTTTTGCATGGATGCGCTCGGCTTTGCTTTGATGTTGGCCGCTTGTTAGCGCATTTTATACGTCACACGCCAGTTGCATTTCCGTCGATGCGGAAAGGGAACAAGCGCACCGGCGCCGGGTTACTGAATTGTAATCTGGCGTTAAGAGCTTCGCCCTCTTTCAGCCACGGTTTCTGGTCCCTATATGTTCCTGTTGGCGGTCGGCAGTTGCGACCGCTTCGAACGCGCCGCTTCCGGGCGTTCGGCTCAAGGAGGGTTTGATGGCTGCTGCGCTTCCCATTCTCGCAGGCGAAAATGGCCTGACGCGCTATCTTGATGAAATCCGGCGTTTCCCGATGCTGGAGCCTCAGGAGGAATATACGCTCGCCAAGCGTTGGCGCGAGCATTCCGACTCACAGGCCGCGCATCGTCTCGTCACCTCCCACCTCCGGCTCGTCGCAAAGATCGCCATGGGCTATCGCGGCTATGGCCTGCCGATCGGCGAAGTGATCTCCGAGGGCAATATCGGCCTGATGCAGGCGGTGAAGCGGTTCGAGCCGGACAAGGGTTTCCGCCTGGCCACATATGCCATGTGGTGGATCCGCGCGTCGATTCAAGAGTATATTTTGCGTTCGTGGAGCCTCGTGAAGATGGGCACCACCGCGA
>NZ_JAYSBG010000273.1:0-4819 GCF_041915505.1 Rhodoblastus sp.
GCGCCGTCGAGCTGGGCCTGATCCAGCTCTTTCGTGAACAGGCCCTTGCCCCCGACCTCGCTGAGCGGACGGTCCTGGATCAAATCGCCGCTGGTCTTGATGACGGTGATTTCGCAATGTTCTTCCGGCACGCCATGGGCGAGCGACAGCCGGCGGCGGGTTTCATAGGCCTGGGCCAGCGCCAGCGGACTGCCGCGCGTGCCGATCTTTATCCAGGGCGCCAAAATTTCAGCTCCAAGCGGTGTTTTTGGTTTTAGGGCGTTTTCAAACCTTCGGGCGGCGGACTATAGGAAAAAGCGCGGCGCGAAGAAAGCGCGGCGGGGAAAAACCCCGCACGACACCCGGCACGAAACCTGGAGAGACGATCCATGTGGGCCAGCCTGCGGGTTCTGGGACTGGAAAGCACCTGCGACGAGACGGCGGCGGCCGTGGTCGAGGCCGATTCGATGGGCCGGGGCAAGATCTTGTCCAATGCCGTGCTGAGTCAGATCGCGGAACATGCCGCCTATGGCGGCGTGGTGCCGGAAATCGCCGCCCGCGCCCATGTCGAGGCGCTCGACCCGCTGATTCGAAAAGCTTTGGCCGAGGCGGATTGCGCGATCGAGGATATTGACGCGATCGCCGCCGCCGGCGGGCCGGGGCTGATCGGCGGCGTCATGGTCGGCCTGACCATGGGCAAGGCCATCGCGCTCGCCGCCGGCAAGCCCTTCGTCGCGGTCAACCATCTCGAAGCCCATGCTTTGACCCCGCGCCTGACCGACAATATCGACTTTCCCTATCTGCTCCTGCTGGTTTCCGGCGGCCACAGCCAGCTCGTCGCGGTCAATGGCGTCGGCGATTATCAAAGGCTCGGCTCGACGGTGGACGATGCGGTGGGCGAGGCGTTCGACAAGGCGGCCAAACTGCTCGGCCTGCCCTATCCCGGCGGCCCGCGCGTCGAACAGGCGGCGCTCGGCGGCGATCCGGCGCGATTCGATTTCCCGCGTCCGATGACCGGGCGGCGCAATCCGGATTTCTCCTTTTCCGGGCTCAAGACCGCCGTGCGGCAGGAGGCCGAGCGCATCGCGCCGCTCACCAATACCGATGTGGCTGATCTGTGCGCCTCGTTCCAGGCCGCCGCCGTCGATGTGCTGGTCGATCGCTGCCGCGCCGCCTTGCGCCTGCTCGCCGACGCGCCCAAGCCGCCGACCGCCCTGGTCGCGGCGGGCGGCGTCGCCGCCAATGGCGCGATTCGCCGCGCTTTGGGCCGGCTCTGCGCCGAGGCCGGCCTCAAGCTGGCTTTGCCGCCGCCGGGGCTGTGCTCCGACAATGGCGCCATGATCGCCTGGGCCGGTCTGGAGCGGTTCCGGCTCGGCCTTTCCGACGGCATGGATTTCGCCGCGCGCCCGCGCTGGCCGCTCGACGCGCGCCAGGACCCCCGCTGGCACGGCAAGGCCTGAAGATCGTCCCGCCCGAGAGGTTTTTTTGCGCGCGCTCAAATATGTCCTGCTGGCTGCCGCTTTCGTTGTGGCGATCGAGGTCCCCAAACCCTTCCTGCAGCCGCAGACGCCCATTTCGGCGCCGGTGCGGGTGGCTTTCGGGCCGGCGCCAGGATTCGAGACGCTCGACCCGGAACTGATCGGCCAGGCGCGGAAGACCATCGACATGGCGGCCTATGTGCTGAGCGACCAAAGGGTGATCGAGGCTTTGTCGGCGGCGGCGAGCCGGGGCGTGCGCGTGCGGCTCTATTGCGACCCGGAGCAGTTCCGGCGCATCGGGGGGTCCAATGACAATGTGCTCGCCCTCGTCAACCAGCCCAATGTCAGCGCCAGGATCAAGGCGGAACAGAACGACATGATGCATTTGAAGGCCTATGCCGTGGACGGGCGCTGGCTGCGCACCGGCTCGACCAATTTTTCCTGGTCGGGCGAAACCCGCCAGGACAATGACATCGTCATTCTCGACAGCCCGCAGGCGGCGGAGATGTTCACGCGCCAGTTCGAAAAGCTCTGGGCCCGGCGCGACAACAGGGAGGCGGCGCGATGAGCAAGACGGCGACGCTCGCGGTGCTCGGCGCCGGCGCCTGGGGCACGGCTTTGGCCAATATGGCGGCGCCGTCGCATGCCCGCGTCTGGCTCTGGGCGCATGACCCCGCCCATGTCGAGGCCATGCGGCAAACCCGGCGCAATGAGAAGCGCTTGCCCGGCGTCGCGCTCGCGGCCCAGATCGAGCCCACAGCGGACATCGCCTGCGTGGCGGAAGCCGACCATGTGCTGGCCGTTGTGCCCGCGCAGACTTATCGCGCGACGGCCGAAAGGATGCGCGGCCATTTGCGGCCGGACGCGGCGGTGGTGAATTGCGCCAAGGGCATCGAACAGCACACCGGCTTCTATATGCGCGAGGTGCTGGCGCAGGTGCTGCCGGGCCAGCCGGCCGCCGCTCTATCCGGGCCGAGCTTCGCCGCCGATCTGGCGCGCGGCCTGCCGACCGCCGTGACGGTCGCGGCGGAACGCATCGAACTGGCTGAAATCCTGTGCTCGCGGCTGGCGGCGCCGCATTTCCGGCTTTACCGGTCGAGCGATCTGGTCGGGGTCGAGATCGGCGGCGCGGCGAAAAATGTGCTAGCCATCGCCTGCGGAGTGACCCTGGGGCGCGGCCTCGGCGCCAGCGCCCATGCCGCCTTGCTCGCGCGCGGCTTTGCCGAACTGATGCGGTTCGCGACGGCGCAAGGCGCGCGGCCCGAGACGATCATGGGCCTGTCGGGCCTCGGCGATCTCGCCTTGACCTGCTCCTCGCCACAATCGCGCAATTATGCGCTCGGCTTCGCGCTCGGACGCGGCGAAAAGCCGCAGACGGCGGGTCATGGCAAATTGACCGAAGGCGCGCTGACGGCGCGCATTCTCACCGAAAAGGCGCGCGCCCTCGGCGTGGAAATGCCGATCGCCGAAGCCGTGACGGCGATCCTCGAAAACCGCATCGAGGTCGGCGCCGCCATCGAGGCCCTGATGAGCCGGCCGTTCAAAGCCGAAGGCTGACGCCCGCCTGCCGGCGGGCTGTTGGCGGAAAACTGACGCCCGTCGCGCGACGGGCGTCAGGATCGAAAAGTCTTATTTCTTCAGCAGATCGGCCGGCACTTTGCCGCCATTGGCGGCGACGAGGTCGATCACCTTCTTGTGCAGCCAGATGTTCATCGAGGCCGTGTCATGGGTGTCGCCGGTATATTTCAGCTCGGCCGCCAGTTCCTTGCGGGCGGCGAGGCTGGAATCGAGGCCGAGAACCTTGAGCAGGTCGACGATGGACACGCGCCAGTCGAGGGTTTCGGGGTTCTTCTCGTTCAAATCGTCGAGAACGGCGGCGATATCGACCTTGGCCGCGACATCGACCGGGACGGTCGCGGGCGCGTCAGGGGCCGGCGCGGCGGCCGGAGTCGAAGCCGGCGCGGCGGGAGCCGGAGCGGCCGGGTCGGCCTTGGCCGGGGTCGTGCCGAAGATCTTGCCGAGAATGGCGCTGAAAATGCTCATGAAAAGCCTCCATCAAAGTCCACAGCGTCCGCGACGCCTTGATCGGCCGCCGAAAACGGGCGCAGGCTAGGACGAAGTTGCGACGGTTACAACACGGCCATCCGTCACGTGACGCGCGGCCAGAGGTTGAAACGCCCGCCCCTCCCATGCGACGATTCCACGCGAAAACCCCTCACGCCTCCTCAAGCCCGGAACGAACCCATGCATTTTGTCGCCATCTGTCTGGACAAGCCGAATGCGCTCGAAACCCGCCTCGCGAGTCGCGCCGACCATCTCGCTTTTCTCGGCGAAAGCCCGGAAATCGTGAGACTCGGCGGCCCCTTCCTCGATTCGGCGGGCCAGCCGGTCGGCTCGATGCTGATTCTCGACCTGCCTGACGAAGCCGCCGCGCGCGCCTTCCTGGCCCGCGACCCCTATGCCAAGGCCGGACTGTTCGCCTCGGTCGATCTGCGCGCCTACCGGCCCGTTCTGGGCGTCTCGCTGTCATGAGCGGCGACAAGGCTTTTTGGCTCGTCAAAAGCGAGCCCGACGCCTGGTCGTGGGACCAGATGGTCGCCGCCGGCGCCGAGGGAACCGGCTGGACCGGCGTGCGCAACCATCTCGCCAAGCAGCAATTGATGGCGATGAAGCGCGGCGACCGCGCCTTTTTCTATCATTCCAATGTCGGCAAGGAGATCGTCGGCATTGTCGAAATCATCAAGACCTTCCATCCCGATCCGACCGACGCCAGCGGCAAGTTCGGCATGGTCGACGTGCGCGCGGTCAAGCCGCTCAAACGGCCGGTGACGCTGGCGGAGATCAAGGCGGATCCGCGTTTCGCCGACATGGCCTTGCTGAAAATGAGCCGCCTGTCGGTCCAGCCGGTGTCGCCCGAGCATTGGCGGGAGATTTGCGCGCTCGGCGGCTTATAAATCATCCGTGTCGAGCGCGCCGGGCAGCGGCAGTCCTGCGGCTATGGCGGCGAGCCAGCGGCGCAAGGCCTTTTCCCGCTTCGAGCGCATGCCCTCGACGAGTTTGGCGCTGGCGGCCTCGCTGCGCTCCCGCCCGATCCGCAGGATCTTTTCGCCTTCCGGCGTGACGACCAGCGGCCGGGCGCGCGACCCGGCGGAAACGGCGCCGTCCTCTTCGCGAATCAGGCCGGCGCGGCGCAGATTGGCGACGATCAGCGAGATGGTCTGCGGCGTCAGCTTGGCCTTGCGCGCCAGATCGGCCGCCAGCAGGCCCGGCGCGGCGCCGATCAGCGTCAAGGCGTTGAGCTGCGGCGGCGTCACGCCAAGATCGGCGAGCAGCCGTTCCTCGGCCAGCCTTTGCGCCCCGGC
>NZ_JAYSBG010000274.1:0-4817 GCF_041915505.1 Rhodoblastus sp.
CGACCATTCCCGATCGGTCAGTTCAAAACGCCGACGCGTCATCAAAGCCCCCAGAATCACAGGGAACCTTGAATCATTCTTTCGCGGTCGCGGGAATCCCGTTTATGAGTTTAGGACCTAAGCGCGATGCTCAAAGCAGGGCAGTCGTGGTCAAGCATCGTCGCTGCCACCGGCTGTTCGCGCTCAACGCTTTCGCGGCTCGCGAAACGAGTTGCATGACTGTAGGGCAGAAAACTGCTCGAATATTGGTCGTGGAGGGAGGTTGGGATTCCGGAAGCATCAGTTTAGCGTGCTCCGACGCTAAGCGGATTCGGCGCTGTGCAGCGAAATTTGTTTGAACACCTCTTTCTTCGGTGAAAATATGAACAGCATTGGCTATAAGCGTATTTACCTTGATACTAGCGTCATTGTGCGTCGCCCTGAGATCCTTGCGACAAAGAACAATCGAATTACATTGATAATTCCGAGTATTGTGCACCAAGAGCTAAGTAGGCATAAATCTCAGCTATTTGCCTTGGTCAATAAGGCAGTCGAAGATGGCTTCGCTGTGCTGGAGCCTAGTCCTGTCGAGTTTATTAAAACAGTTGGCGGCCGCATTCACGGCATAGATACTATAATTTTACTACAGGCAGCGAAAGACCAGAAATCTGGCACAGCATTAGCGAGTGACGATCGCGATTTAATTGTAGCCGGGCCGGCGGCGGGCGTTTCGATTATCTCTAGCCAAGCTCTCGTGGAGCTTATGGCTGAAGCTGAATGGCAACAATAATCTCAATTAATAATAAATCTTGTGCAACGAATAAAGACAAAAGCATGGATTATAAGTATCTCTATATCGGCTGTGGCCGCCGCTTGCGGGTATGCGCTATCTTACTCAGCGGAATTAATCAGATTTTTTGTTGAAAACTTTGGCATGGAGCTCACCTTCATCGCCCTGCCTGTTGGAGTTGCATTTTACTCTTTTCGCAGCAGGCTACCCCTCTGGTATGGATTGGCTGAGGTTGTGGTTGGAATGGCGGCGGTTGGGGCAGGCTCACGCAGTTTAGCAACAGTAACGGCTGATGCCAGCAGTGTTTTAGGAATACTGGGCGGGCTGTATATTATCGTGCGCGGGTTGGACAATATGTCTAAAGGCGTTGCCGGCACACCGCTTGCGGTGCCTTTCGGCGTATTGCGAGGTGAGTAAGTTGACCGAAATTATTGTTGCGCCGAAGCGAAAATGTTTGCACTGCATTTTCAACATCCCGGCATCCGGGGAAGTCATAATTGATGTTCGGGTCGCGACACAAAAAGCATTAACTTTTCAAAGCAGCATTTTAGGCCCGAACCACTGATTAATAAATTGATTTTATTGCATTTATTTCAAAGCTATATCGCCCACCATTTCTTTTGCGGAGATTTCGCTGACGCCTCCGATTGGGCAGGGCAGCAAAGAACAGTGCAGGCACAGCATCGCATCTCGGCTCCATGGGCCGCGCCGCTGCCGATCGGGAAGTTGCGGGCGTCGTCGCCATTGCAACCATGGCGCTCGGTCGATACGCATCAGGCGAGATGCCAATCTCCCGAATGAGAGCTCAGATTGTTCGGTCTAGTAGCGTGGTGACTCGCGGAACGGTTTTGAGTGCGTTGGCAAAGGTTTCTGCCCGTGCGACCAGTTCGACGTCCGCGTCGACGACCGTGAACCAACGCTGGCGCTGTACGAGCGCGCGTGATCCATCGGCGCGCGGGACGGACACGTTGATCCGCAACGTCACGATATTCTCAGCTCCGGTCTCGGTCGCCAATCTTTGGTGCATGTGTTGGACGAGCGCACCGTGCTTCATGTGTCGGCCCGGAAAGGTAATAAACGCAATTGCACGGCCTGGCTTCCGCAGGAGTCGAATTTCATTATGCGTGGCATGTTTCCCCGATTCCTGACCAACTCCGTTGTCTGGATCGAGGAAAACGATGTCGGCTCCTTCGAGAGCGCGTCGTTTTCGTGCTCCCCAAACGCCTCGATGATCTCGCGAAGGCATAGGATCTCGGTGGAACAACGTTCCCTGCGGCCAGATGTTCGCTTGTTCCAGTGCAATAATGCTGCGCTCAGGTAAGCTGGCGAGGCCGGCGTGAAGTTCTTGGTCGAGCCGGTTCCATGCTTCTTCGCCACGCCACTCTAAATGTCGCCCATCGGGGCGCCCGTCGTCTCCGGGGGCGTAATACCAGGCTATGCCCAATTTTCGGTCATCCGCGGAAAGGGCTCGCAAAAATGCAAATTTCAGGACGTCGCTCACGTCCCCGGCATATTGGTCGCGCATAATCGAAAATCTCTTTCGGTCGGCTGTGGGCAGAGAAACTTTGTATTGAGCAAACTCAGATCGCTCGAATTCTGGTTGCAGTGATTGAGCGCGACATTTCCAGCAATACCCAGAAAAAGGGGCTACGCGCTACGCGCATCCTTGTTTCTGAGTGCGCCGTTCTCGCTACTCTCGTGGCGGCATTTCCATTTGTGCTATTTCTGTTGGTCGAGAATTGCGCTCACTGTTTTCGTGCACTCTCGGCGTCGATCAACGGGATCAGTTCGCGGGCGATGCGGTCGGACGCCGAATCCGAAATGTGATTGCCGTAGGAATAGAGATAGCGGCCGTCGCGCGCCATCGGGCAGATTCCGCGCGACGCGTCGCATAGAATCGGCGTCGGATCGAAGATCAGAACCTCCGGGCGCCGCGCCGCCAGCCGCGCCATCATTGCACGATAGGCGCGGCTTTCGGCCAGAAACTCGGCGAGCGGACGATCGCAGTGCGTGACCTGGGTGGCGTCGCGCTCCATGCCGAGCAGCCAGCGGATCGGCGGCCAGCCGAGCGCCGCCCGGTCCATGCAGCGGCGCGGGTCGGGCAGGTCCGGATTGTCCAAAGTCACCACGACTTTTCTGCCCTGGCCGAGCAGCATGGCGATTGTGGCGTCGAGCGCTTTTTCCTGCGGCGTCATGACCTGCGGATCGTCCGGCGCCGGATTCCTGAAATAATGCGCCGCGAAGGTCAGCACCACCGTTTCGATTTCGGGATGGTTCGGCAGCGCCTCGGCGATCGCGCGGTTGACGCGGGGGCAGACGCCGGGCGCGGCCGGATCGCCGTCGAGCAGCGGCGGGCAGCCCCAGCGGCCGACCAGACTCCAGCGGCGATCAGGCGAAGAGCCGCGCATCAGGCCCCAGAACAAAGCCTCGCCCTTGCTGTCGCCCCATAGCAAGACCCGCGCGGGGCCGCGCTTGTCGCTGGCGCAGAAGAAGCGGTCGCCGATTGTTTCCGGTGCGACGAGGCAGCGCGCCTCGGTCAGCTCCTTGCCGGCGCCCATGGCGGCGGTCGAAACATCGGCCAGAGGATTCGAGCCGCGCCGGTAATCGAAGCCGCCACGCAGCCAGGTGACGCCCGCGAGGACGAGCAGGGCGGCCATGGCGACGCACAGGACGAGCGCCTTTTCCTTCGCGCGCCGGCCGTTGCGGATTCGTTTTTCGACGAAGAAATAGGTCGCCCAGGCGGCGAGAAGGCTCAGGGCGAGCAGCGCCGCGCGGCTACCCCAGGGCGGCGTTCCGCCCGCCAGAATGTAGGCGTAGGACAGGAAGATCCAGTGCCAGAGATAGAGCGGATAGGAGATCAGCCCGATGCCGACCAGCGGCGCGCGCGCGAGGAACTGGCGATTGACCCAGGCCTTGGGGCCGGCGAAGAGCAGGGCGCCCGCGCCCAGCGTCGGCGCCAGCGCGCGCCATCCGGGAAAGCCCGGCCCCTCGCGCAGCAACAAGGCGGCGGCGACAATGGCGACGATCCCGCCGAGCGAGAGCCAATCGGCGACGCGCGGCGCGGGCCGTTTCGCGGCGGACAGGGCCAGCAGCCCGCCGATCGCCAGCTCCCACAAGCGGCCGAACGGCAGGAAGAAGGCGGCTTCGGGATGCGAGCCGACCAGAGCCAGATTCACGCCGAAAGACAAGATGGCGACGGCCGCAATGGCGGACCAGGCGGCGACCGACCGCCGGGCGCAAAACATCAGCAGCCAGGGCCAGATCAGGTAGAACTGCTCCTCGACGCCCAGCGACCATAGATGCAGCAGAGGCTTGGCGCTGGAGGCGATGTCGAAATAGCCGGATTCGGTCCAGAGCAGGAAATTCGAGACGAACAAGCCGCCGGCCAGAATATGCAGCGCGAGCTGTTTGAATTCGTCGCCGTAGAGGCTGTGCCACGCCAGCCCATAGGCCGCCGCCAGCACCAGCAGCAGAGCCGGAAACAGTCGCAGGACGCGCCGGCGGTAGAAAGTGAGGATCGAGAAGCGGCGCTGGTTCAGCTCGCGGGCGATGATGCCGGTGATGAGATAGCCGGAAATCACGAAAAACACGTCGACGCCGACGAAGCCGCCGGGCGCGAGCGTGGGAAATCCGTGGAAGATCAGCACCGCGAGCACGGCGACGGCGCGCAGGCCGTCGATATCGCGGCGATAGTCCGGGGTTTCGGGGTTTTTCAAAGGGCCTTCGCCTGGCTGCGTCATTCCATGTCACGGCGAATGGGAAACGAAGGCCGCTTCATCGCGTGGGGGCAATTGCAAGCGGGCGCTGTCGTCGCGCCCGGCGGGACGTTACAGGGCCAAGGCGCGAAGGTCGAGGGGCTTTACGCGAGGGGCGAGGCGCGGCCGTGCACCCTTTCCCCGGGGAACGGGGAGAGGGTAGGGGTGAGGGCGCGTGCAAGCGCGCTGACGGCTGATCTTTTTTCCGAACGGACGCGGTTTTCATGCGGGGGCGGACGCGCCGGTGGGGGGGGGCCCCCCCCCCCCCCCCCCCCCCCCCCCCGCGGCGGGGG
>NZ_JAYSBG010000275.1:0-4816 GCF_041915505.1 Rhodoblastus sp.
CATCAGGCTTTGCTGAGTTCGCGGATACAATTGGTGACGGCGCAAAGCGATCGGGTCGTCGCTTCTTACGCGGTCATGGCGGCCGTGGGATTGTTGTCGGCCCAAAAATTGGGGCTGTCCGCGCCGGCTTACGATCCGAAATTTCATTACGATCAAACCAAAAATCGATTCGTTGGCGCGGAAACGCCTGATGGCCGCTGAGCGCGCTTGCTCATTGGCCCGCATTCCAACGCCGGCGGGACAATTCCCGCGTTCGGGGTGGTCGATTGATCGATCGTCTCACGGCCGCGCCGCCGAGCGCGTTGCGGGCCGGCCAATCTGTTGTAAAAAATGTGGCTCTTTCTGAGCGCAATATTGCGTCAGCTTCAGGACGGCGGCGCCGGCGGATTGATCGTCAGCGTGATCCACCCGTTCCAGCCATCGGCGCGGTTCTGAGCCCAGAATTCCTTGTAGGCCTTGAAATTGAGCGACCCCTGCCATTGGTCGACCGGGAAATTATAGGTGAATTGCGGGCCGAGGCCAAATACTTGCGTTTCAAAGCATCCGACCGTGGCGCCCGGCCCGCTGTCACAACTGATCTGTTTGAAGACATAGCCGACCACGCCCGCCGAAATTTTGTCGTTGAACGTATAGGAGCCGGCCCAGTCGAAATGCAGGTCGATCCCGTCGTGGTATTTCGACTGAAGTTCGATGAAATTGTAAGTCAGGCCGAGAACGCCAGAAAACTCCCAGCCGGTCTTCTGATCGTAATAGGTATAGCCGCCGCCGCCATCGGCAGACCAATGGCCGGCGCCAATATTGGGGAGGCGGTTCGGGTAGAACTGGCCGGCGGGCATGTTGAAGCCGGCATAGGCCAGGAAATTATGAACGCCGAACGCCCATTTCAACGTCGCCTCGGGCGCGATGTCGCCGAGACCGAAAATGGCGTCATCGCGCGTCCCGAATTGCGCAAACGGCGCTTTGCCAAAGGGGGTGGCGGTCGCGCCCAGCCATTCTCCCTTCAAGGTCGCTCCGGTGACGCCGGCCTGGGCGGTAACGCCGAGCGCCAACTGCCCTCCGAGCACGGGATCCCGAAAAGTATAAGTCGGCGTGATATAATCTTGATTGGAACGATTGAATTGCTTCGCGAACGGCGTCGCCGTTACATTCGGAGGCAGAATGCCGAAAATCGGATCCTGAGCGAAAGTCCCGGAGCCGGCCTGCTGGGTGTTGGAATAAATGTGGAATGCGGTCACCGACCAGCCGGGCGTGGTTGGAACCGCCGCCATGCTGCCGAACGAGCCCGGCGTCCAATAGCTTGTGCCGCCTTCGCCGGCATAGGCCGAGCACGGAAGCGCAGCGAGAATCGCCAGCGCAACCGCTCGCCAGGTCGAGACGCATTCCTTGTCGCGAGACACCAAAAAAATCATAAGACGCCTCGCCTTATCGCGGGGCTATTTTGCGCGAACGCCGAAATGAAACAGGTCAAATGTCCCGCCACCAGCGAAAAAAACGGGCTCATCGCGTCTACGCTATTGCACGCTTCCAGCACCGCGCCAATTGGTAAGCCTCAGTGTTTCATAACGTGGCAAGGATGAAAACATATTATCATCGAATAACCACGACGATGGTATGACGCGCGCTCTGCTGCTTTAATTATCGCCTCTCCGTGATCCAGCTCTCGTTCCATCGAACACCTTTTCTCGGTGTCCACGAATCGGGCGTCAGCTCGTACAGCCGTGGCGATCAGACTCGACATCCGGTGACATTCGCCCAGTGAACTTAGCGGTCGTCGACTATGGTGCTTTGGCGCACTACATCGCAGTTTTCAGCGATTGCGGGATACTGCAGCGTAGGGAATGGTTGCGGGGGCTGGATCTGCTCTTAACTTGCGGTTCGAGAAGCAGCATCGGCAGACGCTGGCTTTGCTGGCCGCCGGTGATCGCGGCGGACCATTTCGCGCTGTCACATAGCTTGGGCGCGCTTCCAGGAGATCGCGTAGAGGCCCAACGGCAGCTGTGGCCGCACCATTAAGCACCGACTGTTCCCGCCGGCGGACCTCGAATGCCCAGCTCTCGTCGTACTGGGCGCCACCAACCCAGCCTTAACACCCCCCTCGCCTCAACTCCGACCTGCACCGGTCATCTGCGCTCTTGGTCGCAGCCATCCGCCCTCGTTCGCCCGCGCTTATTAGGCACAAGTTGGGCACGCGCCGGAATTAGGCGCACATTTCGTTTCCAACGATTTGATTTTAATATTTGGCGCTCCCTAGGGGACTCGAACCCCTGTTTTCGCCGTGAGAGGGCGACGTCCTAGACCGCTAGACGAAGGGAGCAGCGGTGCGACTCGTTCTATATCGAGGCGCGGCCGTCGCCGCAAGCCTTTCCCTCGCCCAAGTTTTTGCGTCCCGCCGGCGTCAGCAATCCGCCAAGCAGAAAATCGACCTGAGTCGCGAGATAGGCGTCCTCGTCGATCTCCATGCTGTCATCGAAGATCAGCCGCATCAGGCTTAGAAAAACCGAGGGGGCCACGATGATCTCGGCGCCGTGCCGCGCGATCTCCGGCCGGAACTCGCCGCGCGCGATCCCTTCCGCCAGCAGGTCCGACACCATCGCCATGGCCGGGGCGAAAAACTCCCGGTAATGGCGCCAGACCAATTGCGGAAAGCATTTTCCGTCCGAAACCATGAAGCGAATCATCTCGCGGCTGTGACGATCCTGGGCGCAGCGCCCGAACATATATTTCACAAAGGCCGTCAGACGCTCGGCGCAGGTCCCGCGCGTCGCCGCCAGCATGGCGCCCGCATCGGCCAGAACGCCCTGCGAATAATGGCCGACCATTTCCTCGAACAGCCGTTCCTTGGTCTCGAAATAAAAATAGATCGCGCCCTTGGTCACGCCCGCGCGCGCCGCCACATCCTCCATCCGCGTCGCGGCGAATCCCCGCTCCGCAAAGGCTTCGAAGGCCGCTTCGAGAATTTCGCCCGGCCGCTGCGCCTTGCGGCGCGCTCGTTCCTTCATCTTCGGCTCCTGCCGGCGATGTTAATGTTATTGACTTTCCAGTCAGTCAATAATAATCCTTTCGAGGACCAAATGCCCAGCAAAATCGTCGCCGCCGGCGGCGACGATTGTTTTTGTGGCGTTTTCGCGCGCCGCCTCAGGAGTTCGCATGACGGCCCTCTCGCGTTTCGCCCTGCTTCTCCTGGCCGCCCTGCCGCTCGCCGGTTGCGGCGAGTCCGGAGCGCCCGCGCAACGCCCGCCCTTCGCCGTGGTGACGCAAACCGCGCAACTGCAATCCTTCGACGGCGAAATCACCCTGACCGGAACGGTGCGCGCCCAGATTCCGAGTGAATTGTCCTTCCGCATCAGCGGCCGGGTGATCGAACGCAAGGCCGATGTCGGCCAGCATGTCGGCGCCGACGACGTACTGGCGCGGCTCGACCCGACTGAACAGCAGGCCGATCTCACCGCGGCCCAGGCGGGCCTCGCTGGCGCCGAGGCGACTATGCGCCAGGCCGACGCAGCCTTCGAGCGTCAGAAATCCCTGCTCGCCAGCGGTTACGCGACCCACGCCGCCTATGACCTCGCCGAACGCGCGCAGCGCACGGCGGCCGGATCGCTGGACGCCGCCAAAGCGCAGGTCGCGACCGCGCAGGACGCGCTGTCCTATACCTATTTGCGCGCGGGCCATCCGGGCGTGATCACCGCACGCAACATCGAGGTCGGCCAGGTGGCGCAGGCGGCGCAAATGGCCTTCATCCTGGCGCAGGACGGTCCGCGCGACGCGGTCTTCTCGGTTTATGAATCGGCCTTTTCGCACAAGCTCAGCGCTCCGGTGATCTATCTCAGCCTGGTCGGCGATTCGTCCGTCAAGACGACCGGCCGCATCCGCGAGGTTTCGCCGGTGGTGGACGTCAAGACCGGAACCATTCAGGTCAAGGTCGAGATCGATCCGGCCGGTCCCGTGCTGCCGCTCGGCGCGGCCGTGACCGGAACCGGGCGCGTGCGCCTCGACGGCGTCTTCGTACTGCCCTGGACCGCGCTGACCGCCAAGGACGGCAAGACCGCCGTCTGGGTGGTCGATCCGGCCGACAAGGCGGTCCATTTGCGGCCGGTCGCGATCGCCCGCTACGAGCGCGAGCGGATCATTGTCGGCGACGGCCTCAAGGCCGGTGAAGCCGTCGTCGTCGACGGCGCCAAATTCCTGCGCGAGGGACAGATCGTCGATCCGCGCCAGACCACGGAGCATCCGTGATGTTCAGACGTTCCTTTCTCGCCCCGCTTCTGCCGCTGGCTTTGGCCGCCGCGCTCGCCGGCTGCGGCAAGAGCCAGGAAGCCGAGGCGCCGCAGCCCCGGCCGGCGATGACCCTGGTCGCCGAGCCGAGTCCCGCCTTCGACATGGTGCTTTCGGGCACGGTCCAGCCGCAGGTGCAGACGCCGTTCGGTTTCCGCGTCATCGGCCGGATGATCTCGCGGCCGGTCAAGGCCGGCGACCGCGTCGAGGCCGGCCAGACGCTGGCGGCGATCGATCCGCTGGCGCTCGAAATGGCGGTGCGCGCGGCGAACGCCAATCTCGCCACCGCCCGCGCGCAATTCGACAACGCCTCCTCAACCGAGGCGCGCC
Organism: Rhodoblastus sp.; assembly: GCF_041915505.1. GTDB lineage: Bacteria > Pseudomonadota > Alphaproteobacteria > Rhizobiales > Beijerinckiaceae > Rhodoblastus. The sequence continues at coordinate 4,603 of NZ_JAYSBG010000275.1, forward strand.
AGTCCGCGCTGCTGGAAAAGAAGACCACCTCGCAGGCGGCCTTCGACACCGCCGAACAGGAACGCGCCGCCGCGCAGGCCAACATGCAGCAGGCCGACGCCAATCTGGCCAAAGCGAAGGAACAGCTCTCCTACGCCGTGCTGAAGGCAGATTATTCCGGTGTGGTCACCGCGACTTACGCCGAAATCGGCCAGACCGTTTCGCCGGGCCAGGC
>NZ_JAYSBG010000276.1:0-4771 GCF_041915505.1 Rhodoblastus sp.
GGTTCATCGCGCGGCGTCTATCAGGGCTGCGTGAAGGTCGCGCAGGGCGCGCAGAAAACCGACGCGCGCCAGCTCAGCCGCGCCATGCTGCTGTCGCACAAGGCGGAAATCGTCACCAAGCCGGAGCTGGAAATCTTCGCCGACGACGTCAAGTGCAGCCACGGGGCCACTGCCGGCGAGCTCGACGCCAACGCTCTGTTCTTCCTCCGCGCGCGCGGCATTCCGGAAGCCGAGGCCCGCGCCATGCTGGTCGAAGCCTTCCTGATCGAGGCCATCGACACCGTCGAAAGCGAAGACATCCGGACGATCGTCATCGACCATGCGCGTAACTGGATGAAGCGTCACGCCGGCGAGGCCTCCCATGTCGAATAAGGCCCTCGCGCTCGACACGTCCGCTCCCGCCTTCGACGTGATGGCGGCACGCGCGGAATTCCCGATCCTGTCGCGTCTCGTCTACAACAAGCCTCTGGTCTATCTCGACAATGGCGCCTCGGCGCAGAAGCCGAAAATCGTGCTCGACGCGATCATGGCCGGCTATGCCGAGACCTATGCCAATGTCCATCGCGGCGCGCATTTCCTCTCCAATGAATCGACCGTCGCTTTCGAGAAGGCGCGCGAATCCTGCCGCCGTTTCGTCAATGCCAAAAAGGCCGAGGAAATCATCTTCACCAAGGGCGGTACGGAGGCGATCAATCTGGTCGCTTCGAGCCTCGGCGCGGAGATTTCGGAAGGTGACCAGATCGTCATTTCCGAAATGGAGCACCATTCCAATATTGTGCCGTGGAATTTCCTGCGCGAACGCAAGGGCGCGGAAATCCTGTGGGCGCCGCTGAAAGCCGACGACAGTTTCGATCTCGACGCTTTCGCAAAACTGCTGACGAACAAGACTAAGATCGTCGCCGTGACCCATATGTCCAATGTGCTGGGCACGGTCACGCCAATCGCGGAAATCATCCGCCTCGCCCATGCCGTCGGCGCAAAAGTGCTGATCGACGGCTGCCAGGGCAGCGTGCATGAAATCGTCGACGTGCAGGCGCTCGACGTCGATTTCTACGTCACCACCGGCCACAAGCTTTATGGCCCGTCGGGCATCGGCTTCCTCTACGGCAAATATGAACTGCTGGAAGCGATGCAGCCCTATCAGGGCGGCGGCGAAATGATCGCCGACGTCTATCGCGACAAGGTCACCTATGCCGCCCCGCCGCATCGTTTCGAAGCCGGCACCCCGCCGATCGTCGAGGCGATCGGGCTAGGCGTGGCGCTGGATTATCTGATGGGCCTCAACCGCAACGGCGTGGCCGCGCACGAGGCCGCCCTGCTCGCCCATGCCACCGAGGAAATCGACAAGCTCGGCAAGGTTCGCATCTTCGGACGCGCGCCCGGCAAGGGCGCGATCGTGACCTTCGATGTCGACGGCGCCCATCCGCAAGACGTGTCGATGATCCTCGACCGGGCGGGCATCGCCGTGCGCGCCGGCACCCATTGCGCCCAGCCGTTGATGACCAAGCTCGGCCTGACCGCATCGGCCCGCGCCTCCTTCGCGCTCTATAACACGCATGAGGAGGTCGAGGCTCTGGCCAAGGGGTTGCGCCGCGTGTTGGAGTTGTTCGCATGACGGAAGGCCCGGCGCCCACCATGTCCGACGAGCCGGTCGAACTCCCCGAGTGGACCGGCGACCTCGAGACGGATGTAGTGGCGGCGATCCGCACGGTGTTCGACCCTGAAATCCCGGTCAATGTCTATGACCTTGGCCTCATCTACCGGCTCGATTGCTCCAATCCGGAGCTGATCGACATCGACATGACCCTCACAGCGCCGGGCTGCCCGGTGGCCGGCGAAATGCTGAGCCGCGTCCGCAAAGCCGTGCTGCTGGCGCCCGGAACCAGGGACGCCAAGGTCAATCTGGTGTTCGACCCGCCCTGGGACGCGCAGAAAATGTCCGACGAGGCCAAGCTCGAACTGGGAATGCTCTGAATCTTTGGACTTTGTTTTCCGTCCGGCGCCCGAGGGCGAACCCATAGGAATCGTGTCATGGACGAGCTTTACGCCATCTGCCAAACCTTCGAAATCGACGACAATGACGCCAGAAGCTTCCTCTTGAAAAAGGCGGGCGGCGAAAACGGCGAAGGAACCCCCTGGCCGATCATCATCTCCCGCAAGGGTTCGAATTTTTACGGCTTCGAGAACGCCTGTCCGCATCAGGGCCTGACGCTCGGCGCCGGCGGCTCGGAAGTGATGGATGACGAAGGCAATTTCCTCGTCTGTCGCCATCACGGCGCGCAATTCGACATCGACACCGGCAAGTGTTTTTCCGGCCCGTGCCAGGGCAAAGCCCTTGTCCCGGTCAAGGTGGTGGTCGATGACGGCGACGTCTGTATCACCGGGGTGGAGTTGGCGGAGGAGGACGGGCTCGACCTGCCCGATTCCGACGCCCCCGAAGTCGTGATCACCGGCGATTGATCTCAGGAGCGCAAGACCATGACCGATACGGCGGAACTCATCCGGCGCAAGCAGGCCATCAATCTGGCGGTGGTCCATTCCGATGCGGAAGCCTTTGTCGCGGCCTTTCCGGCATGGCTGGAAATCACCGCTTTCATCAGCGCGCTCCGCGCCGGCTCGGTCCAGCCGCCGACTGATGGCGTCACCCCGGCGCTGACCCCGCAACAGCTCAAGAGCGGCGGCGTCATCCATGTCGCCAAGGACGCCCTGTTCTCGTTCTGCATGACGGCCTCGCTCAAAGGCGACAAGGACGCGATCGAGGCGGTCGAAACCCCGCTGAAGGCGGCATATGGCGACGATTTTCCCGGCGCCGTCGCCTTGTGGAGCTTCCGCTCTCCCATTGCGGAGCCCATCTCGCTGGAAGATCACGTGGGCCAGGCCGCGCAGAAAATGCTGAGCGGCGAGCCGATTCCGCCGCCGATGCGCGCGGCGGAAAACTGGACCACCGGCCTGCGCTTCCTCGAAAAGGCGCGGAAATCCAATTTCCCGCAGGAGATCATCTATCCGCTGGCCCTGTGGACGCGCGACAAATGGGGCGAGACGCTGGAAAAAGGGATCGCCTTCCTGCAACATATCGAGGACAATGTGCCGGTGCTGCGCGAGGTGCTCGACGAGACGCGCAATGACGAGCCCTTTGTCGCCAATGTCTTGTTGAAAATGGCGCCGGCCGTCGACCGCGAACTCAATGACGAAGCCCAGGGCTTCCTGCGGTCGCTGGCCCGGCGCGGCTGACCCGCCGTCCGACCGGAGCAAGCATGACCTTCATCGCCATGAACCGTTTCCGCGTCGCTTTGGGCCGGGAGTCGGAATTCGAGGAGGTCTGGCGCAATCGCCAGACCGATCTGCCCGCCATGCCGGGCTTTGTCGTGTTCCATCTGCTGCGCGGCCCGAGCGACGATCAGGCGACCCTGTTCGTTTCGCACACCGTCTGGGAGTCGCGCGGCCATTTCGAGGACTGGACCCGCTCGGAGGCGTTTCGGCGCGCCCATTCCGGCGCCCCGAAGACGGTCGGCCTCTATCTCGGCCCGCCGCAATTTGAAGGGTTCGACGCGGTGGCGGAGACGCGCCCTGCGTGAATCCTTGCCGACAGACCTTGTTTCGTCCTCAACAGGGTCTCGCACAATTTCGACAAAAACGACGCCTTCGGCGTCTTTTTTTGTGATTTTCGCTGCTTGAGCGGCGATTTTTCTGGCCCGACTCCTGCAATACCCCTCTCGTGCGGTCGCTCCGCGCGATTCGCGCCAAAGTTCAAGAACGAACCAAAACCTGAAAAGGGATTTAGGGGGCGAAAATGAGCGCGAGCCGATTTGCCGATTTTTATGCGGAAGTCACCGAGCCGCTCGCCGTCGTGCTCGGGACCAATGAGATCGCCTCGGCGGTGGCGGTCAAGCTGCGCAAGGCCCATTTCACCGTCATTCTCAGCCACGATCCCTATCCGCCGGTGATCCGCCGCGGCATGGCCTTCCACGACGCTTTGTTCGACGATTCGCCGGTGCTGCAAGGCGTGGTCGGCGCGCGCGCGGAAACGGCGATGGAAATCGCCGATGCCGCCGCCCGCCGCGACAGCGTCGCGGTGACGCCGCTGCAGCTCTGCGACCTGCTCGCCCTGCGGCGCATTCCGGTCCTGATCGACGCACGGATGCAGAAGCGCAGCGTCACGCCGGACTTCCGTTATTATGTCGGCCTCGCGGTCGGCCTCGGCCCCAATTTCACCATTGGCGAGAATTGCGATGTGGCCGTCGAAACCCATCCGACGCGCGTCGGCGGATTCGTCGCCCAAGGATCAACCGAGGATTACGATGGCGCGCCCCGCCTGCTCGGCGGCCTCGGCCGCGAGCGCTTCGTCGTGACGCCGCGCGGTGGGCTCTGGCACACGCCCTTCGACGTCGGCGCCAGCGTCGAACGCGGCGAGCTGCTCGGCAGGATCGCCGGCATCACCCTTCACGCGCCCATGACGGGCGTGCTGCGTGGCGTCGCGCGCGATGGCGCCGTCCTCCCGTCCGACGTCAAGGCGATCGAGGTCGATCCGCGCGGCCGGCGCGCTCAATGGGCCGGTCTCGATCCGCGCGGGCGCGCGATCGCCGAGGCGACGCTGGCCGCGATCCGCGACGCGCAAAAACGCCGCAAACGCGCGCCACCTTTCGCGCAAGCCCCTCACTGAGCCGAATCCGACCGCCATGCCGCCTCACATTTCGCGCGCCGAACTCGAGCGCCTGCTGTTCGACGATGCGCCGCATGGCGACCTGACCAGCGAATCGCTCGGCCTCGGCGC
>NZ_JAYSBG010000277.1:0-4755 GCF_041915505.1 Rhodoblastus sp.
CAGCCAGGCGCATGATCTCGCCGCGAGCCGTCCGGAAAAATTGCAGGAGCTGGTCGCCTTGTTCGATAGCGAGGCGAAGCGCACGCAGATCTATCCGCTGCTGCCGCAGCGCAGGCCGTTGCCCTCGCCGGCGGATGGCCGCACGATCTTCGATTATCGTCCCGGCGCCGATCATATTCCGCAGCGCATCGGCCCGAAATTCTCCGGCCGGGCCCACAGCATCACGGCGCGGCTGACGGCGTCGGCCAAGGCGCAAGGCGTGATCTTCGCCGATGGCGGCGATTATGGCGGCTTTTCGATCTATCTGCAGGACGGCCGGCTGACTTATGTCGCGCGGGCTTTCGGCAATGTTTCCGGCAAGCTCGTCGCCGCCAAGCCGCTTCCCGCGGGTCCGGTCGAGATCGGTTTCGAATTTGCGCCCGATCCATCCGTGACGCCGCGCGGACCGCGCGGGCCCTTTGGCGGAACGGGCAAGCTGACGGTCAACGGCGCGACCGTCGCTGAGGGGCGGATCGAAAATCTGGTCTTCTCCTACAATGAAACGCTCGATGTCGGGCTCGATTCCGGCGCCCCAGTCAGCCCGGACTATCGCGCGCCGTTCGCCTTCAACGGCCAGATCGAAACCGTGCGGGTGGAGCTGAAATGAAGCGCGCCGCCCGGGTAGCCGCCAGCGGGAGGAAAATCTTCTCCGGCGGCGCATCGCGCAGGGCGTCGCGCCTTCTCCAGCCCGTTCGTTAAAACGAACAATCTTGTTGACCGGGTCGGAAAACATTCTCAATATCTATGGAAATAATATAGTAAAGGCTTAGGCATGACCGAAGCAGTCTTGACGCCGGCCGCCGTGACGCGGCCCAATCTGACCGAGGACTGGCTTGCGGTCGTCATCGGTTTCGCGATCTTTCTTCTCGCGATCGCCTCCTATTTCGGCGCCGACCTGATCGGCTGGGTGGTGACCACGGCGGTCTGGACCGACGCCTCCAAGGCGCTGGCGCCGGCCGCGAAATCCTATGCCGCGCTCGGCGGGGCCGGGGCTCTTTTCACGACCTTCGTCGTGCTGCTGGCGGTGCTCAGCGCCGGCGCGGCGGTGCTCGGCGCCGATGTGAAGAAATTCGCAGCGGGCTTCGCGGTCGCCTTCGCTCTGTCCTATGCGAGCTGGATCGTCGGCTCCTACGCCAGCCTCGCGGTGGTGACGCCGGCGGATCAGGCGAAATTCGGCCTGTCCTGGTCGCTGAAACTGACCAATGAGGGCGGCTTCCTGGTCGCGCTGGTGGTCGGCCTCGTCATCGCCAATTTCTTCCCGCGCTTCGCCGACTGGCTGAAGGAGGCGATCCGGCCCGAGCTTTACATCAAGATCGCCATCGTCATCCTCGGGGCCTTCATCGCGGTGACGGCGGCGGGCAAGCTCAATTTGGCGTCTTCGATCCTGCTGCGCGGCGTCGCGGCGATTGTCGAGGCCTATCTGATCTATTGGGCGGTGGTCTATTACATCTCGCGCAAATTCTTCGGCTTCTCGCGCGAATGGGCGGCGCCTCTGGCCTCGGGCATTTCCATCTGCGGCGTGGCGGCGGCGATCTCGGTCGGCGGCGCCATCCGCGCCCGGCCACAGGTTCCGGTGCTGGTGTCGTCGCTGGTGGTGATCTTCGCGGTGGTCGAAGTGCTGGTGCTGCCCTTCCTCGCGCAGACCTTCCTCTCCGGCGAGCCTCTGGTCGCCGCCGCCTGGCTCGGCCTGGCGGTCAAGACCGACGGCGCAGCCTTGGCGGCGGGCGGCATTGCGGAATCGCTCATCAACGCCAAGGCGGCCGGCGAAGGCGTGCATTACCAGCCGGGCTGGATCCTCGCCACGACTGCGACGATCAAAGTGTTCATCGACATTTTCATCGGGGTCTGGGCCTTCGTGCTGGCCTATATCTGGACCAATTACATCGACGCGGCCAAGGGCGGCGAGAAGGCGAAAATCGGCGAGATCTGGCAGCGCTTCCCGAAATTCATCCTCGGCTTCATCGCGACTTTCGCGATCGCTCTGGCGCTCGCCCTGAACGCCGACGCGCAGAGCCTGCCCAAGCTCGCCTCGGCCATCGGCGAAGCCAATGTGTTCCGGGTGATCTTCTTCATCCTGACCTTCTTCTCGATCGGCGTGCTCTCGAATTTCCGCAAATTGTGGGCGGAGGGCCTGGGCAAGCTGGCGGCGGTTTATTTCGTGTCGCTGTTCGGCTTCGTGATCTGGGTCGGCCTGATCATTTCCTGGCTGTTCTTCGCGGGCGTCAAGCCGCCGCTCGCCGGTTGAGGAGTTTTCCCATGTCCCATGACGTCGCAGAGCAGAAGCTGAAGGCGGAACTGGCCAATCCGGTCGAGCCGCTGCTGCCCATCGAAAAGAAGCTGATCGGCTGGAGCCTCGGTCTCGGGCTGGTCCTGCTGGTCATTCTCGTCATCCTGAGCCGGCTGTTTCCGGTCGGCTGAAAGAGCTCTCCCAGAGGCGCTTGCCGCTACACGACGAACGCCGGCGGGCCTCCCGCCGGCGTTTCCGTCTTCGATGGAAGGAAAGGCCGTCAGGCCGGCGGCGCAGGCGTACGCACGGGACCGACATCGACTTGAATCTCGCTGCCTTCAACCCGCACGGGATAGGGATGCAGCGTGTTGCGGACGAGATGCGTCACGCATTTGCCGGAGGCGACGTCGAAACCCCATTGATGATGCGGGCAGGTGACCACTTTTCCGCTGAAGGTCGCTTCGTTCAGCGGCACGTCGGCATGGGGGCAGCGTCCGCGAAAGGCCTTGAGCTCGCCGCCCTCGGGCCAGACCAACAGCACGCTTTTCTTGCCGGCCACAAAGAAGCCCATGCCGCCTTCCTTGACGGCGCTGGCATCGCAGATGGAGGTGAAAGCCATGGGACTCGCCTTCCGAATGTGAATCTCTCTTTGGAACAGGCAAGTTGCGGGCCAGCGAAAAAGCAGGCGCAGACGCGCGCCGGGGGCGGCGAATGTCGCAAAGGCGACGTCCCGCGCCTTTCGCGTCAGGCCGCCGCGACCGCGACGGCGCTGATGATTTCCGCGCGACGGTCGAGGGCAAGAGGCCGCGGCGGACCCGTTCAATTCAGGTGAAAGCGGATGCTGGTATTGGCGCTGAAGCTGCCGCCCGGCGGCGGCGGCGCGTGGATCGCCGCAAGGATCGCGCCCGCAGCGGAATCGAGCGTCGGATCGCCCGATGAGCGGGTGATGGAATGGCTGACGACGCGGCCGGACGGCCCCACCGTGAAGGACACGCCGACATCGCCCGTCGCTCCGGCGGCGCGAGCCGCGGCGGGATAGAAGCGCCGGCGGTTGATCTCGGCCGACAGCAGCGCGGCATAGGAAGCGTGCGACAGACCGCCGGCGGTGGCGCCATTATGCGCGCCGCGGCGCGCCTCCTGCCGCTCGGCCTGCGGCGGCTGGCGCGTCGGCGCAAGTTCCGCGCGCTTGTGTTTCCGTTCGGCGGGTTTGTCGCGCGGCGGCTCGGCCGGCTGCTCGGGGGCGGCGGGCAGCGGCAGAGGCGGGGCGTCCGGCGCCGCGAGCAGGGGCGGCGGCGCATGGTCCGGCGGCGCGGCTGCGGGCGGCGACGGCTCCGGTTCGCTTGGCGCGATGGCGTCGACGCGCGTCTGGTTTTCGGCGCTCTCGCCCAGCGACACCAGCGCGACCTCGACGGAATCGACCGGAGAGAGGGCCACCGCGCCTTTGAACGTGACAAAGGCCAGACTGTGCAGGCCGATGATCGCGGCCAGCGCCAGGGGCCGCAGCCAAAGCGGACGCACGCCTTGCGCAGGCGGCATAGCCCGGATCTGTTCGCTTGCCTCCGCGACCTCGACGCCGGTCATGGGATCCGCTCTGGCATTGCAGGGTCCGGCGCCGACCGCGCGCGAGGGCGTGGTCCTGAATCGGACGCGCGACCGGAAGGTCGCGATGGGCCGCCTTAGACCGAATGAACCGGGCCGGCAACCTGCAAGTGACGCGAGCCGTCCTTGCAAAGAACCAATGACGCCGCCGCGCCGCGCGATTTTTGCTCTCGCGAATCTTCTGTTAGCTTTTCGTCATAATGAGCGTCCCGGCGCTTTGCGACCGGCGATGCAAGGGGAAGGAAAGCGTCTCATGCCAAGAAAAGAGATTCTCGACAGCGTCGAGAAATATGTCCGGCCGTTCCGGGTGACCTCGGGCAAGGGATTCCGGCTGAAGGATTTCGATCCCGGCGAGACGCTCGGCCTCAAGATGGACAAGGAGGAGGCGGCCGGTCTTCTGGCGCGCGGCAGCGAATGGCTCGCGGCCGAGCAGGACATGCTCTACGCCCAGGACCGTTGGTCGCTGCTGCTGGTGTTTCAGGCGATGGACGCCGCCGGCAAGGACGGCACCATCAAGCACGTCATGTCGCGCGTCAATCCGCAGGGCTGCGAGGTGTCGTCCTTCAAGCAGCCGTCCTCCGAAGAACTGGCGCACGACTTTCTGTGGCGCTATTCGCAACGCGTGCCCGCGCGAGGCAGGATCGGGATTTTCAACCGCTCCTATTATGAAGAGGTGCTGGTCGTCCGGGTGCATCAGGAGCTGTTGAAGGCGCAGAAACTGCCGCCCGAACAGGTCACGAAAAAGATCTGGGACGAGCGCCTGGCCGATATCGCCCATTTCGAGGATTACCTCAGCCGACAGGGCGTGATCGTGCTCAAGTTCTTCCTCAACCTCTCGAAGAAGGAGCAGAAGAAAAGATTCATGAAGCGCCTCGACAACCCTGATCGGA
>NZ_JAYSBG010000278.1:0-4753 GCF_041915505.1 Rhodoblastus sp.
GCGCCGCGCTCAGCGACGCCCCATCTCGGTCCTCGGCCCAGCGTCGTCTTCCTCTTTGCGCCAATCCTGAAATGATTTCGCTTCGAAGGCGCCGCCATTCGGGCCGACGATATTTCTGACGATATGTCCGTTGATCGCCAAAGCGCGGGCATGAATCAAAGCGCCCTCGAACGAGTTTGAACCCGCCGTTCGAGCCTCCATGCGCCGTGTGACGCTGTGATAATTGACGTACCAGCCAACCATTTCAGCCTCCGAACCCCTGCGCTCCAAGGCCAACAGGCTAACGAGGCCCTGTGACGGCGATAATGCGCCTCAATGACGGCAAAAGGTCAGCGGGTGGCCCTGTCGCATCCCCCGACGACGGATAGCGCGCGACGCCGATCCCGTTGGCGGAGTCAAGACGTTGCTCAGGCCGCGCCGTGGCGCGAAGCGCAGCGCATCTGGTTTCGGCGGATCGCCGAGCAAAATCGGGACATTGGTGAAGCGCAGATCGGGATTACCGAAAACTCGGTGCTCCGGGTCGAGCCCGGCATGGGCGAAGGCGATGCGGCAGATGCCGCGAAGGCACGCCGCCCGGCCGCGCGCCAGAACAAAAGCGTCCGGCTTTCCCGCTGCCGCATCAGCCACATCGCGCGAACTATGTCGCGCGCGCCGCTTCAGTCGCATTGCGCGTTCATATTGCCGAGCCATAAAATTGCCCGCCAGGTCTTTCTTGACCCGAAACAGGCGTCTCATTGCCTTTTGCGTCTTCGTCATCGAGTTGAGGTCGCATGTGGGCCGTCATGCCCGGGCTGATCCGGCCGGGGCCGCCGAAAGGCTTGGCTGACGCACCGAAATTCCGCTTGAAGCTACTGTGACCGAAATGGTCGACGCCGATCTCGCCCGCCTGCTGCAAGGCGTTAGAGGGCCTTGACCTTGCGTGCGAAAACCCGCCATCAATTCTGGCGGAAACAGCGCGGGGGCTCAATGCAGGATTGGATGCGCCGCTACAGCGAAAGCCATGCGCAGGCCGAGCAAGGCTTTTTTCCTGAGCATTTCGACGCGATCGAGCGACGGTTCGACGAGCTGGAGGACAGGCTCGAACAGGCGCAGCGACGGCATTTCCGTTATCTGCTGATCCGAAAATATCGCAAACTCAAAGCCAAATGGGCGCCGAAACTACGCCCGCGCCTGCGCATCGAGAAGTCTTTTTTCCGCCGCCTGCTAAGCCGCCGGCCGGCCGGCGGGCCGCCGCCTCGGCCACAGGGGCGGCTGTTCGTCGATGTCAGCCAGACCCTGCATTGCCGGTTCATGGCCGGCATTCCTCGCGTGGTGACGGAGCTTTCCACCGCCGCCTTGCAAAAAGGCGGCGCGCCGGCCTTCATCCGCGACGGACGGCTGTGGAGTTTCGACCTCCCCTCGCTCAGATTGCAGGAAATCAAGCCGCAACCAAACGACACGCTGCTGCTCGCCGATCAGGGCTGGACGCGCCAGGCCGAGATCCGGCAGGTCATGCGCGCGATCAAATCCGCCGGCGGCAGCAATGTTCTTCTGCTTTACGACATGCTGCCGCAGCAATTTCCACATTTTTTCCCGCCCAGTTTCGAGCCGATTTTCGCCTCCTGGATCGACGACGTCATTCTCCAATGCGACGCTGTCATTACGATATCCAAGGCCGTCGCCGAGGATTTCGCCGCTTACGCGCTGGCTGATGGACGCGACCTGAATTGTGCGATGAAACTGGGCTGGAGCCATCTCGGCGCGGATTTCGATCTCGAAGGCCGCGCGCCGAGCGCCCATGTCAAAGGCCTGATCGAGGACTCAGGCAGCCCCTTGTTTCTCGGCGTCAGCACCCTTGAGCCGCGCAAGGGCTACGGAACCGCCCTCGACGCCATGGATTTGCTCTGGCGCGACGGTGTGGACGCCCGTTACGCCATTGTCGGGCGCTACGGCTGGAATTGCCGCGCATTGGCGCATCGCATCTGCACTCATCCCGAATTCAACCGGCGGCTGTTCTGGTTCGGTGGGGCAAATGACGGCGATCTCGATTATCTGTTCCGCCGCGCCCACGCCCTGGTCTATCCCTCCGTCGCCGAGGGCTTCGGCCTGCCGATCGTCGAGGCCGCGCGTTACAAGATTCCGGTCATCGCCAGCGATCTGAACGTTTTTCGGGAAATCGCCGGCGACGCAATCCGCTACTTCCCGCCCGGCGACGCGTTTTCGCTGGCGCGCGAGATGCGGCAGGTGCTGGCTTCGCCAGAACCCGCGAAGATCACGCCTTTGAGCTGGAAACAGGCGGCGGACGCGCTGATCGACATGATCGACGGCGCGTCCTATCAATGTCCCGGCCTGCCGGCGCTGAAGGCGCTGATCGGCGAGGCCGAGACGCCCGTTTTCTCAGCCGTCGCGGGCCCCAACCCGCCGCCGGTAAGCATTGTCACCGTCACGCGCGACAGTTCTTTCTATACACGGCTGCAAGTCGAGAAAATCCGGGAGACCATAGGCGCGCGCGCCTATGAAATAATAGTCGTCGATCGCGGCAGCCGCGACGGCACGCTGGAATGGCTGCGTGATCAGCGCGACGTGCGGCTGATCGATTATCCGCAAACCCGCACCCTGGACCACGGCCATGGCCAGGCTGCGGAAATGGGCGTGCGCGCCGCGCGTTTCGATCGCATCGTCCTGCTGGATTCCGATGCTTTCCCCGTCAAGGACGATTGGCTGGCGCAGAGCGCCGACCGCCTCGACGACGAGCATCGCCTCGCCGGCGCCGCCTTTGTCGCCGACCGCGCCTTCCACGACCATGGCTTTTATATCCATCCGCATTTCCTCGCCTTCTTCAAGGCCGATCTCGGCGGTCTGATCGTGTTGCGAAAATTGCGCGGCGAGAGCGAGGACACCGGGGAGGAAAGCACCATTCGCGTGCTCGCAGCCGGCAAGAAGATCGTCGCCTTGCCGATCGAATTTTTCGCGCCGCTCGGCGTCGGGCGACACGACATTCCGACCATTTCGTCGGGCGTCGTCCACGCCTGGTATTCATCGCGCCTGATTTCGCAGGAGACGGAGGTCAAGCGCGAGTCGGCGGGCGCCATCAGCATGGCCAGCTATGGCGCGCCATTGCAGGAGAAAATCCGCGCCCATTTCAGCTTGACCTATTAGACCGATGCCGGGGCCCCACCTGTCCATCGTGCTTTGCCTGCATGGCGAAGGCGGCCTCTTGGCTCCTACCCTGCGGTCCCTCGCCGAAGCGGCGCGTTTCGCCCAGGCCGACGGCCTGACACTGGAACTGGTCGCCGTCCTCGACCGGGCCGATCCCGCGACACGCGCGACCTACCAGCGCGAGATCCGTTTTTTTCCCTGCCCGTCCACGGCGGTCGAAGCCGATTTCGGCTCGCTGGGGCTGGCGCGCAATCGAGGGATCGCAGCGGCGCGGGGCGATTATATCTGCCTGGCCGATGGCGACGATCTGATCTCGTTCAACTTCTTCGGCGCGCTTTACGCCGCCGCCCGGGCCGCGGAGCCGACGCGCGTCGCGATCATGCCGGGCGTCCTGCTGGTCTTCGGCGAGGCGGAGAGCTTGAACTGGGTTCCCGATCTCGCCAGCGTCGGCGCGCTCAACCTGCTCGGCTCCAATCCCTTCGTTTCGCGTTTCTGCCAGCGCCGCGACGACGCCATGGCCATTCCGTTCACCGATTCCAGCGCGCGCAGCGGTTACGCCTTTGAAGATTGGCGTCGCCATTGCGACCTGGTCGCCGCCGGCTTCGACCTGCGGACCGCGCCTGAGGCCACGCTGTTTTACCGGCGGCGCGCCGCCGGCCTCAATGCGCGGGGCGAGGCGCAGGGCGCCGCCGCGATTTCGCCCTCGCCCTTGTTCGATTCCCCGACTTATCTGCAATGCTGCGCGTCCGATTACCAAGACTGGCGTAGCGGCGCCTCCAGCGGCCGCAGCCTGGCCCTGCCCCGACCCCTGCACGGCCCTTTCGGCGCGGCGGTCCTGGCGGCGGCGCGGCGCCTGGAGCCTTTGATTCCGGCCGCGCCAGGGCAGCTCGCGACGCCCTTCTCCGCAATCCACAAGAAAACGGGCGCGCTCTATTTCGAGATCTGCGCCGCACTGAATGGAGCGACTTTCACCCATATGTGGATTGGTGAGGGCGCGCCGGCGCGCGCCTGCGAAAACGCTCTGGCTCTGGGGGTCGAAGCCGCGCCGCATGCTTCGATCGAAATCGAGGCCGCGAAAGGGGCGAGCCGGATCGCCCTGCGCGGCGAGACTTCCGCCAACCTCATGCTTGCGCTCAAACTGGCGCAATCCTTCGCGCCCAACGGCGAAATCCATTTGCGCGATTCGCCATTCGTGCAAAGCTTTATCCGGCGTTTCGGCGGGGCTCTCGGGCGCGACCGAAGCCTTCGTCTTTACCCGGCGCGTGAAAATTTCCTGCGGCGATCCGGCGCCGGAAATGGATCACGCCGATCTTGACGACCTCCGTTCCCGCACTTCCCGTCTTTGCGGTCGCGGCGCGCGCCGGTCTGAGCGACGGATATTGGGGCGCGAAGGGGGCGGGATTCGGATGGGCGATCGAGCAAGAACGGGGAGCGGCCCCCCGAAAGTCCTCGTGGTTTCCAGCTATTTCTTGCCGCAAGGCGTGGGGGGAGCCGAAATTGTCGCCCTCCGGCAGGCCAAAGCCATGCAGCGCCGAGGCTGGGCGGTCAAAGTCTTTGCCGCCGATTTCTCCTGGAAACGTGGCAGGGCCGCCGCGGTTGCGCTCGAGACCGTCGA
>NZ_JAYSBG010000279.1:0-4750 GCF_041915505.1 Rhodoblastus sp.
AATCCCGGCCAGGGCCCGCTGACCGCCGATCAATTCGCCCATCTGGGCGAGGGCGCCATCGCTTATGTCCGGCCGATCCGGTCGGAAGAGGCGCAGGCTCTGTTCCCGCAGATCCAGGGCTTGCAGCCCGGCCAGCAGCTGTTCGCGCTGCTCGGCGCCAATGGCGCGCCGATCGTGCTCGCCGACAGCAAGGACGCCGCCGTCGCCAACGCCTGGGAAAACCACCTGGCGACCGTCAGCGTCCACTAAGCCGCGAACGCGCCGCACTCCTTCTCCCCTCGCGGGAGAAGGTGGCGCGAAGCGCCGGATGAGGGGGCTGACGCCGACAACGTCTCGGAATAGATCGAGCCACGCCTCACGCCGTAGCCTGCGCAAGCGCCTCCAGAAAAGCCTCGCCATAAAGTGCGACCTTACGCTCGCCGACGCCATGAATGGCGCGCATCTCGTCCAGCGTAGCGGGCCGCCGCGCCGCCATGTCGAGCAGCGTCCGATCTGCGAACACCATATAGGCCGCCAGACCCTGCTCCTGCGCCAGTTCGCGACGCAGTTTCCGCAACACCTCGAAAATCCGCGCCTCCTCCGGATCGCCGTCCTCGACATCGCGCCCGCGTCGCGCCGGCTTGCCCGCGAGCTTTTCGCGCGGCGGATCGGCGCGCAGAACAAAACCTTCCCGCCCGCGCAAAATGGCCTCGCCTTTTTCGGTGAGGGCGAAGCCGCCGTGTTCCGCGCTAGCCGTGCGCAGCGCGCCGGCGGCGAAAAGCTGGCGGAAGATCGAGGCCCATTGCTGTTTGCCGAGATCCGCCCCGACGCCGAAGGTCTTCAACGTGTCGTGGCCATTGCGGCGCAAGGCCTCGCTGTCGGCGCCGACGAGCAGATCGGACAAATGGTTTAGGCCGAAACGCTGGCCGGTGCGATAGACCGCCGACAAAGCCTTCTGCGCCTCGACGGCCCCGTCGCGCACAGCAACCTCGCCGCGGCAGACGTCGCAGCGCCCGCAGGGCGGCGCCTCTTCGTTGAAATGGGCGAGCAGGATCTGGCGGCGGCAGGACGACGCCTCGCACAAGGCGGCCAAAGCCGAAAAGCGCTGGTGCTCATGGCGCCGGCGCGGCTCATCGAGCGGCTTTTCGTCGATCTGGCGGCGGCGCAGCGCCATATCCTCCAGCCCATAGAGCGTGAAGGTTTCGGCGGGCAGGCCATCGCGCCCGGCGCGGCCGATCTCCTGATAATAGGCCTCGACGCTGGCCGGCATGTCGGCATGGGCGACGAAACGCACGTCCGGCTTGTTGACGCCCATGCCGAAGGCGACGGTGGCGAAGGCCACCACGGCGTCCTCGCGCAGAAAACGGTCCTGATTGGCGTTGCGCGCGGATTGGTCGAGCCCGGCGTGATAGACCACCGTCTCGAAACCCTGCTCCGCGAAGAAATCCGCCAGCCGCTCCGTTCCGTTGCGCGAGGCGCAATAGACGATGCCGCTCTTGCCCCGCCGTCCGTTCAGGAAGCGCAGCAATTGTTTGCGCGGCTGGTCCTTGGCGGCGAAAGCTAGCGACAGATTGGGCCGGTCGAAGGAATGCAGGAAGATTTGCGGCGGCTGCGCGAATAGGCGCTCCGCGATATCGGCGCGCATCGCGGCGTCGGCGGTGGCGGTGAAGGCCAGCACCTGGACGTCGCCGAGCCGTTCCACGCTTTCGCGGATCAGGCGATATTCCGGCCGGAAATCATGGCCCCATTCGCAGATGCAATGAGCCTCGTCCACCGCCACGCGGGCGATTTTTCCGCGGGAAAGCGCCTCTGTCAGCCCGGTCATGGCGAGGCGTTCGGGCGAGACGAACAGAAGTTTCAATTCGTCGGCGCGGATCGCGCGCCAGATCGCGCGGGCCTCGTCCTCGCTGGTCTGGGAATTGAGCGCGGCGGCGCCCAGCCCCAGGGCCTGCAATTGCCCGACCTGATCGCGCATCAAGGCGATCAGCGGCGAGATCACCAGGGTCAGGCCATCGCCCAGCAAGGCCGGCAATTGATAGCACAGGCTCTTGCCGCTGCCGGTCGGCATGACCGCCAGCACCGGCGCGCCGGCCAGCGCAGCCTCAATGATTTCCGCCTGTCCGGGCCGGAAATCATCATAACCGAACACGGATTTGAGCGTCTTGCGCGCTTGGGCCAGTCCTGTCATGTGTTCTCCGCGCGAGAGATCGACGCGATCCGGCCGTTTGCGACGCTGAAAATATCGGCGCGGCCGGCGAGATCGTCGAACAAAGCGACGTCCGCGCCGGTCATCCAGACCTGGCCGCCCAGTTCCGTCAGCGCGTCGAAGAGAGCGCGGCGGCGCGAGGGGTCGAAATGGGCGGCGATCTCATCCAGCAGCACCAAAGGCGCGATGCCGCTCATGGCGGCGACCAGTCGGGCGTGCGCCAGAGCCAGCCCGACCAGCAGCGCTTTCTGCTCGCCGGTCGAGGCGCGGCGGGCCTCGCATTGTTTCGGGCCGTGGCGCACGGCGAGATCGCTCGCCTGCGGGCCCGCGAGGGCGCGGCCGGCGGCGGCGTCGCGTCCGCGATTGTCGCGCAGCAAGGCGCGGAAACGGTCCTCCGCTTCGAGGGCGGAATGTTGCGCCACCAGCGCATCAATCTCGCCCTCCAGCGCGATTTCCGCCCAGGGGAAGGGCGAGCTGTCGTCGCGGCCGGCGGCGATCAAAGCAGCGAGGCGCTCCACCGTCTCGCGGCGGGCGGCGGCGACGGCGATGGCCAGTTCGGCGATCTCGCGCTCGGCGGCGTCGAGCCAGATCTTTTCGCCGCGCCGCTCTTCCAGCAGGCGGTTGCGGTTGCGCAAGGCCCGCTCCAAAGCGTTGACCCGCGCGCCATGTTCGCTGTCCACCGCCAGCACCAGCCGGTCGAGAAAGCGGCGTCGCTCGCCGGCGGGGCCGGTGAAAAGACCGTCCATGGCCGGCGTCAGCCAGACGATGCGGACATGATCGGCGAAGATACGCGAGGAGGAAACCGGCTCGCGGTCGACGCGATATTTTTTCTGGGCGCCGGCCTCGGTCATTTCGGAGCCGGTCCCGAGATGCAGCGGTCCTCCTGCCTCGCCCGTCAGCTCCAGCGCGACGGCGAAGCCGCCGCCGCCGCCCTCGCGGGCGAGATCGGCGAGTTCGGCGCGGCGCAGGCCCCTGCCGGGGGTGAACAGCGACAGCGCCTCCAGCAGATTGGTCTTGCCGGCGCCATTATCGCCGGCCAAAGCCGCCATATTGGCCGAGAGGCGCAGATCGAGCGCGGCATAGCAGCGAAAATCGGCCAGCGTCACGCGCCTGATGCGCGGCGCGCGGAGGGGAGAATCGCCGAAAGCCAGGACCATGAGCCGCTTCTAGCGCTTTCGGGGATTTTTGGCGCGGATTTTTGGCGACAGCCAAGGCGCCGCGCGATTTTTTTGCAATGCGCTGATTTGCCGCAATGCGGCGGAAGCGATTTTCTGTTTACTTGCGAAAAGCTCAAGACTTGACCGCTGCCTAAATCGTAGGCGGCTCCGCGTCTTGATAAAAGCAGGAGGCGATCATGGCTCTGCTTGACGTTCTGCAGCAAAATTCCGCTCCCTCAAAGGCCGATAAAGGCACGTCCGTAGACGATATGCCGCCGGCGGGTCCGCACGACCGGCCCGAACTGACCAATTTCGACGCCTGCCCCGGCGCAGGCGCGCTGCCGTCGCAATCCCGCGTGGGCGTGGAATCCGATCCGGGCGCCGGCTAAGCAAAATTGCCGGCGGGGGGTTGATTAGGGCGCGCAAATTTGGCATAGCACCGGCTCCAATTTTCGGCTGAGGGAGAACCCCGGCCCATTGTTTCCGGGGTTAGACATGAAAGTCCGCAACTCGCTCAAGTCCTTGCGCACGCGCCATCGCGACAACCAGTTGGTTCGCCGCAAGGGCCGCGTCTATATCATCAACAAGACGCAGAAGCGCTACAAGGCCCGCCAGGGCTGATTTCGCAGCGCGAAAATCGAACAGCTTGAAACCCCGGCGCTTCGCCGGGGTTTTGCTTTTCAGCCATGACCGCAAGCGATCCTTTCAATCTCCAGCGCTTCGTCGCCGCACAGGACGGCGTCTATGACATTGTGCGCGCCGAATTGCGCGCCGGGCGGAAGCGCAGCCATTGGATGTGGTTCGTCTTCCCCCAGCGCGAAGGGCTGGGCGTTTCGGCCATGGCGCAATTCTACGCCATAAGCTCGATGGAAGAGGCGCGGGCCTATCTCGCCCATCCCGCGCTCGGGCCGCGCCTGATCGAATGCACAGGCTTGGTGAATGCTGTCGAGGGCCGCAGCCTGCTGGAGATTTTCGGCGAGCCGGATCGGACCAAATTTTGCTCGTGCATGACCCTGTTCGAGCGCGCCGCCCCGGATCAACCGGTTTTCGCTTGCGCGCTCGAAAAATATTGCGGCGGCGCGCGCGATCCGAATGCGCTCTGGTCGCCCGCGCTCCCTTGACCTTTTCCGCCTACTCGCTTATAGACGCGCCTCCATGAACCGTCTGACGCGGAACTTGCGTTCCCGCGGCATGCGGCTGTTTTCGGATCGCGCGCCGTTGTTTGCATGTGGCGCGCCGCCTCGGGACGGCAAGCTGGCGACGGTTCCAAGAGTTTCGGCCGCAAGGCCTTGTTTTCCGGCTCACGCCGGCGCAGCCCAATCTTAGCGGATCGACGGCGGCGCGTTCAGGAATCGAAAGGAAGTTCAAATGTCCCGCCGTTGCGAATTGACCGGCAAGGCCGTTCAGA
>NZ_JAYSBG010000280.1:0-4714 GCF_041915505.1 Rhodoblastus sp.
ATTCTCGTGACGCCCGTCGAAATAGATAAAAAAATCAATCTTCAATTGATCGCAGCCGGACAATCTCTGCGTGGCGAGCCGTTAAATTCCGAGCTGCTTCATCGTAAGGGAGGAGCGGAAATGTTGTTTCATCATCGATTGGGGAGAGCCCTGGCCTTGTCCGTGGGCCTGGCTGGCGCGCTGGCGCCGGCCTGCGCCTGGGCGCAAGCCGCGAAGGACGCCAAGAAGCCGAATATCGTTATCATCTGGGGCGACGATATCGGGCAGTCCAATCTCAGCGCCTATACCAACGGCCTGATGGGCTATCGCACGCCGAACATCGATTCCATCGCGCGCGACGGCGTCATCTTCACCGATTATTACGGCGAGCAGAGCTGCACCGCCGGACGCTCCGCCTTCATCACCGGCCAGAGCGTGTTCCGCACCGGCCTCAGCAAGGTCGGCCTGCCGGGCGCCGATCTCGGTCTTCGCAAGGAAGACCCGACCATCGCCGAACTGCTCAAGACGCAGGGCTACGCGACTGGCCAGTTCGGCAAGAACCACCTCGGCGACAAGGACGAGATGCTGCCGACGGCGCATGGCTTCGATGAATTCTACGGCAATCTTTATCATCTGAACGCCGAGGAAGAGCCGGAGCTTCCGGACTATCCCAAGGCGAACGACCCCGAGTTCCCGAACTTCCGCAAGAACTTCGCTCCGCGCGGTGTGATCCATAGCTGGGCGCAGCCGGACGGCACACAGAAGATCGAGGACACCGGCCCGCTGACCAGGAAGCGGATGGAGACGATCGACGACGACATCGCCGCGCGCTCGGCGGATTTCCTGGACAAGCAGGTCAAGGCGGGCAAGCCGGTGTTCCTGTGGGTCAATTTCACCCACATGCATTTCCGCACCCATGTGAAGCCCGAGAGCCTCGGCCAGTCCGGGCGCTTCATGGGGCCCTATGCCGACGCCATGATCGACCACGACAAGAACGTCGGCACGGTGCTCGACAAGATCAAGGCGCTCGGCATCGACGACAACACCATCGTCATGTATTCGACCGACAACGGTCCGCACATGAATTCATGGCCGGACGCCGCCATGACGCCGTTCCGCAACGAGAAAAACTCGAACTGGGAAGGCGCCTATCGCGTGCCGGCCATGGTGCGCTGGCCGGGCCATATCAAGCCGGGCTCCGTCGCCAACGGCATCGTCTCGCATCTCGATTGGGCGCCGACCCTGGTGGCGATCGCCGGCGACTCGAACATCAAGGAAGAACTGCTGACGGGCTACAAGGCGGGCGACAGGACCTTCAAGGTCCATCTCGACGGCTACAACCTCGTTCCCTATCTCACTGGCGCCGCGGAACGCAGCCCGCGTCAGGAATTCTTCTATTTCTCGGACGAAGGCGACCTGACCGGCCTGCGCTACGACAATTTCAAATTCGTCTTCCTGGAGCAGCGCGCGCGCGGCACCTTGCAGGTCTGGGCCGAGCCCTTCACCCCGCTGCGCGTGCCGAAAATCTTCAACCTGCGCCTCGACCCCTATGAGCGCGCCAGCGACACGTCGAACACCTATTACGACTGGCTGCTGGACCACGCCTTCATGCTGGTGCCGGCGCAGAAATATGTCGCGGGCTTCATGGCGACCTTCAAGGATTACCCGCCGCGCCAGAAGGCCGCGACCTTCACGGTCGATCAGGCGCTGGAAAAGCTCAAGACCCCCGACGGCGACTGAGCGCCAAAGCGAAAACGCATCATGGAACGGCCGCTCCCGGGCGGCCGTTTTTTCTCGGCTCGCCTTGCCTTGGCGGCGCCGTTCAGCCAGTTTGGCGAGGCTTTTGGGGTCTCATGCCGAAGTTCCTGTTCTTTCTGCTCGCTTTCCTGTTCGCCGCAGCGCCCGTCCGCGCCGGCGACGAGGCGCAATTCGTGGGCTCGGCCAAATGCGCCTCGTGCCACCGCAGCCAATATGAGGACTGGCGCAAGTCGCACCACGCCGGCGCCATGCAGGTCGCCGACGACAAGACCGTGCTGGGCGATTTTCATGACGCCCACTTCCGCAAGGGCGATGTCGACAGCATATTCTTTCGCCGCGACGGCAGATTTTTCGTCCGCACCGACGGGCCGGACGGCAAGCTGGCGGATTTCGAAATCAAATATACCTTTGGGCTTTCTCCGCTTCAGCAATATCTGATCGAACTGCCGGGCGGACGGCTGCAGGCGTTCGGACTCGCTTGGGATTCGCGTCCCGCCGAGAGCGGCGGCCAGCGCTGGTTCGACCTTTACGCCGACCGCAAGCTGGCGGCGGGCGATCCGCTGCATTGGACTGGTATCGACCAGAACTGGAATTACCAGTGCGCCTGGTGCCACTCGACCGATTTGAAGAAGAATTACGATCCGGCGGCGGACAAGTTCGACACAAAATGGGCGGAGATCAGCGTCGGTTGCGAGGCCTGCCACGGCCCCGCCTCGCTTCATCTGTCCTGGACCAGGGGCGGCGCCGGCCTGACTTTGGACGAAAAGAAGAGCAAGGGCTTTTCCTTGCGCTTCGACCAGCGCGCGGGCGTAACCTGGCCGGCCAATCCGGAAGGGACGGCGGCGCGCTCGCAGCCGGCAGGCGAGCGCAAGGAAGAACTGGTCTGCGCGGGCTGCCATGCGCGGCGCGGCCAGTTTTCCGACGCCCCGCGTGACGTCGCGCATTTCCACGACGCCTTCCACGCCTCGACGCTCACGCCGGGGCTTTATTACCCGGACGGCCAGCAGCGCGAGGAGGTCTATAATTTCGGCTCCTTCACGCAGAGCCGGATGCATGCGGCCGGCGTCACCTGTTCGGATTGCCATAATCCGCATTCGGGCAAGCTGAGGCTCGCCGGCAATGAGGTCTGCGGCCAATGCCATGCCGCGAAAGTCTTCGACACGCCGGCGCATCACCATCATCCCGAGGGCTCGCCCGGCGCGCAATGCGCCTCGTGCCACATGCCGACCACCGATTACATGGTCATCCACGCGCGGCAGGACCATTCCATCCGCATCCCGCGCCCGGATCGCACCCTCAGCATGGGCACGCCCAACGCCTGCAACAAATGCCATGCCGACAAGGACGCCCGCTGGGCTGTCTCGGCGCTGAAGGGCTGGGGCATGGGCGGCAAGCCCGGCGCGCAGACTTTCGCGGAAACATTCGCTCTCGCCGATTCCGACGGGCCGGGCGCGACGGCCGCGCTGGTCGGCGTGGCGAAAGACGAGGGCCAGCCGCCCATCGCCCGCGCCAGCGCGCTCGCCCGGCTGAACGGGGCGGTCGCGCCGGCGGTGCTGGACGCCGCCGAGCAATTGGCCAAGGCCGACGACCCCATGATCCGCGCCGCCGCCGCCGACACTTTGGCCGCCGCCGGGGCGGAGCAGAAGAAGCGCGCGCTGGTCCCGCTGCTGAAAGACCCGACGCGGCTGGTGCGGATGCAGGCGGCGCGATCTCTGGCCGGCGAGGCCGAGGCCCATCTGACGCCGGCCGATCTCGGCCCCTTCGAGGCGGCGCTCAACGATTATGTCGCGGGCCAGATGTTTTCGGCCGAGCGGCCGGAATCGCGCGCCAATCTCGGCGGGCTTTTCCTGGCGCGCGGAAGGATTGACGAGGCCCAGGCCCAATTCGCCAAGGCGCTGGCGCTGGACAAGACTTTTACGCCCGCCGCGATCCAGCTCGCCGAGATTTCGCGCGCGCGCGGCGACGAGCCGGCGGCGGAAGCGGCCTTGAGAAAGGCGCTAGCGGACAATCCCGAATCCGGCCCGCTGCATTACGCGCTCGGCCTGAGCCTGATCCGCCAGAAACGCAGGCCCGACGCGATGGCCGAACTGGAGCAGGCCGCGCGGTTGGCGCCCGACCAGACCCATTACGCCTATGTCTACGCCATCGCCCTGAATGGCGCGGGCGCGCCGGGCAAGGCGATCGAAACCTTGCGCGTCGCTCTGGCGCGCCGGCCGAACGACCGTGAGGTCCTCTCGGCGCTGGCCTCCTATGAGGCGCAGGGCGGCGATTACGCCGCCGCGCTCGGCCATGCTCAGGCCTTGCTGAAACTGGAGCCGGATGATCCGCAGCTCCGCCGCTTCGCCGAAGCCTTGCGGGCCAAGCTGGTGCGGCCGGAATAACGCCGGCTCTTGACACTCCGCCGCACAAAAGCCAGAGCCTTGCGGCAGGAACAGTCCTTATTGGACCAGACAGGAGCGACCGGCATGGCTTCGTCACATTCCGCCCATGGCGGCTGGAAAAACTGGGCGCCGCCGTTCGCGGCGCTGGCTCTGGTCGCGCTTGAGCACGCCCATGTCGTCCACGCTGAAGGGCTCGCCTTGTCAGCCGTCGCGACGGTGCTGCTGCTGCTCTCGGTCTTCGCGGCGGTCCATCACGCCGAAATGGTGGCGCTGAAAGTCGGCGAGCCGATGGGGTCGATCCTGCTCGCGCTGGCCGTGACGGCGATCGAAACCTCGCTGATCGTCGCGGCCATGGTCAGTTCGGAAACGGGCGACAATTCGCTGGCGCGCGACACGGTTTTTTCCGCGGTGTCGATCGTGCTCAACGGCATTATCGGGCTCTGCCTGCTCGTCGGCGGCGCGCGCTATCGCGAACAGGGTTTTCGCGTCCACGGCACCGGTTCGGCTTTGAGCGTGCTGGCGACTTTGGCGATCCTCACGCTGATCCTGCCCAATTTCACCATCGCCCGGCTCGGCCCGCAATATTCGTCGACCCA